>DASVGA010000034.1:0-9277 GCA_036379795.1 Actinomycetota bacterium
CGCCTTCGAGGCGAAGCACGGCCTCCACCTCCGCGCCGGCACCGAGCCCGAGATGATGTGGCTCAACCTGAAGGAGGACGGCACCCCGGACGTCAGCGGGAAGACGAAGCCGTACTGCTACCACATCGACCAGTTCTCGGAGCTGCAGCCCCTGATCCACAAGGTCATGGAGTACGGCCGCGCGATGGATCTCGACATGATCCAGGGCGACCACGAGGATGCTCCCGGCCAGCTCGAGCTGAACTTCATGTTCGACCACGCCGACAAGACGGCCGACCGGCTCACCACCTACCGCCAGATCTGCCGCCAGGTCGGCCGTGAGCTCGGCGCCTTCGCGTGCTTCATGCCGAAGCCGTTCATGGGTGTCTCGGCGAACGGGTGCCACCACAACATCTCGCTGTGGGAGGGCGACGAGAACAAGTTCATGCCCGAGGGCGACGACCCGCAGATGCCCGGTCAGATCGGCCTGTGGGCGATCGGCGGCATCATCAAGCACCTGCGGGCGCTCACCTGCCTGTCGTCGCCGACCGTGAACTCGTACCGGCGACTGTGGGATGCGGGCTTCTGGGCTCCGATCTTCGCGGACTGGGGCTTCCAGAACCGCACCACCGGTCTGCGCATCTCCGCCCCGGGACGGTTCGAGTACCGATCGGTCGACTCGTCGGTGAACCCGTACCTGTCGTTCGCGGGCCTGCTGCTCGCGATGCAGGACGGCATCGAGAACAAGCTCGATCCGGGCGAGCCCGAGGAGCGCAACATCTACGAGGCGATCGCGGGGGGCAAGGATGTCGCGCGCATCCCCACGAGCCTCGGCGAGGCGCTCGACGCGCTCGAGGCCGACGACATCATCATGGGGGCGCTGCCGGGCGACATGGGCCGGGTCTTCATGCACTACAAGCGCGACGAATGGGAGCGGTTCCTCGCGACCGTCTCCGATTGGGATGTGGAGGAGTACCTGGACATCCTGCCGTAGGCGGCAGGCATCGAGCGCGACCACGCGAAGGGCGAAAGGAGCCGGCTTCCCACATGTGCGGTATCGCAGGCATCATCCACCGAGACGCCGAGGCCGACGTCGGGTCGGAGATGGCGAGCATGCTCCAGTCGATGAAGCATCGCGGCCCCGACTCGACCGGGTACGCGCTGTTCGGCCCCCCGAGCGATCTCGTCGTGATCCGGTTCAAGCTCGCCGACGCGAACGATCCCAGGGACTTCGACTTCAAGGAGCGCTTGGAGCGCCATCGCAACGAGGTCGAGTCCCGGCTCGGCAAGATCGGCGCCCACGTCGACCGGGTGGAGTCCGAGACCGAGTACGCCTACCGCGCGGTCGTTCGATACGAGGGTGATCTCAAGGCGCTGGCCGACTACCTCGAGGACGTGCCCGGATGCGAGGTGCTCTCGCTGGGACATTCCCTAGAGATCGTGAAGGACCTGGGCGACGCCCAGGAGGTCTCCGACATGTACGACCTGTCGTCGTTCCGGGGCACCCACGCGATCGGGCACGTGCGCATGGCGACCGAGTCCGACGTCGACATCTCTGGCGCCCACCCGTACTGGGCCTACCCGTTCTCCGACGTGGCCGTGGTGCACAACGGCCAGCTCACGAACTACTTCCAGTGGAAGCGTCGCCTGGAGGCCTCGGGGCATCGGTTCCAGTCGGAGTGCGACTCCGAGATCATCGCGGTCTACCTCGCCGAGCGCATGGCCGACGGCGACACGCTCGAGGACGCCATGAAGCGCAGCCTCGACGAGCTCGACGGGGTCTTCACCTACATGGCTGTGACGAACGATTCCCTCGGGGTCGCGAAGGACGAGATGGCGGCGAAGCCGCTCGTGCTCTACGAGTCCGACGACCTCGTGGCCATGGCGAGCGAGGAGATCGCGATCCGGGCGGTGCTCGACCGTGAGATCGACACGTCCGATCCGTACGAGGGGCAGGTGCTGGTATGGAGCAGGTAACCACCGGCTCGCGCCGGATCACCTACGACGCGCGCGGCCTCGCCGAGCCAGACGCCGAGGCGCCTCGAACGGCGCGGATCGCCGACGACGGCACGGCGAGCTTCGACGCGGCCGACCTCTCGACACGCCAGATCAACCTCGAGCTGCGACGCCTGATCTACGAGGAGGGCATCCGCGACGTCACGGTGCACAACCCCGGCGCGAAGCATTCACTCGGGGTCGGCATCCTGCAACGCTGCCGCATCACCTTCGAGGGCAGCCTGGGCTACTTCGGGGTGGGCCTGATCGACGGGCCCGAGGTGCACATCACCGGGCGCGTCGGTTGGTCGGTCGCCGAGAACATGATGTCGGGCGTGGTCGTGATCGAGAAGGTCGCAGGATCGCTCGCCGGCGCGGCGATCCGCGGCGGAGACCTAGTCGTCAAGGGAAGCGTCGGCGCCCGCACCGGCATCGACCAGAAGGGGGGCACGATCGTCGTCGGCGGCGACGCCGGCACGATGACCGCGTTCATGATGCAACGCGGGCGTCAGATCATCTGCGGCGACGTCGGCCCGGGTCTCGGCGATTCGATGTACGACGGTGAGATCTACGTGGGGGGCACCGTGAAGTCCCTCGGCATCGACTGCGTCGAGGCCGAGATGACCGACGCCGACCAGGAGATGATCGACCGCAAGTTCGGCATGTACGGCATCGACAAGCCCGACGGCTTCCGCAAGTACGTCTGCGGCAAGGTGCTCTACAACTACGACAACCTCGAGCCTTCCGAGAAGAAGCTCGTGATCCACTGAGAGGCGGCGACATGGCTGAGGACAAGGACGTCTCCTCGAAGACCGATGTGCTCGGGCGGAGCCCGATCTTCACCGAGAACGTCATCAACGACATCCACGTGAAGGCCGAGCTCGGCCGCTACCGCATGCGCGGCTTCTCGATGTTCAAGCCGATCCCGCACTGGGATCAGCTGATGTTCATGCCGGGCACGCTCACCCGGTTCGTGATCGAGGGCTACCGCGAGAAGTGCGAGACCAAGACGGTGCTCGGGGCGCGCTTCGCGAAGAACCCGATCGAGCTCGACATCCCGATCTACATCACGGGCATGTCGTTCGGCGCGCTCTCGCTCGAGGCCAAGATGGCGCTCGCCAAGGGCGCGTCGATGGCCGGCACCGCGACCTGCTCGGGGGAAGGCGGCATGATCCCGCCCGAGCGCGACCTGTCGACGAAATGGTTCTATCA
The DNA here is from genome assembly GCA_036379795.1 of Actinomycetota bacterium. GTDB lineage: Bacteria > Actinomycetota > UBA4738 > UBA4738 > HRBIN12 > JAOUEA01. The sequence continues at coordinate 3,187 of DASVGA010000034.1, forward strand.
GGTGATCCAGAGCCGGTACGGGTTCAACCCGCACCACCTGATGCTCGCCGACGGCATCGAGTTCTTCATCGGCCAGGGCTGCAAGGTGGGGCTGGGCGGTCACCTGATGGGCCAGAAGGTCACCGAACAGGTCGCCGAGATGCGCTCGTTGCCGGCCGGCATCGATCAGCGCTCGCCGGCACGCCACCCCGACTGGCTCGGGCCCGACGACCTCTCCCTCAAGATCCAGGAGATCCGCGAGGCGACCGACTACTCGGTGCCGATCCAGCTGAAGCTCGGTGCCGCCCGCGTCTACGACGACGTGCGCATGGCCGCGAAGTGCGGGCCCGACACGATCTACCTCGACGGCGCCGAGGGCTCCACCGGTGCCGGTCCGCACCTCGCGACCGAGGAGACGGGCATCCCGTTGATGGCGGCGATCCCCGAGGCGCGGCGGGCGCTCGAGGACGTGGGTCTCGCAGACGAGATCGACCTGATCGTGGCCGGCGGCATCCGAAACGGGGGCGACGTCGCCAAGTGCCTCGCGCTCGGCGCGAAGGCCGTCGCGATCGGGCACTCGGCGCTCATGGCGCTCAACTGCAACAAGGAGATCCCGGGGGTCACCGACTACGAGGGCACGGTCGGCGTGCCCGCCGGCCAGTGTTACCACTGCCACACCGGCCGATGCCCGGTGGGCATCACCACGCAGGACCCCGAGCTGCGCAAGCGCCTCGAGGTCGACTCGGCCGCCACGCGCGTCTACAACTTCCTCACGGCTATGACGATGGAGCTGCAGATGCTCGCCCGGGCCTGCGGCAAGACCGATGTGCACTCGCTCGAGCCGGAAGATCTGTGCGCGCTCACCGTCGAGGCATCGGCGATGGCCAAGGTCCCACTCGCGGGCACCGACTACATCCCCGGGGTCACCGAGCAGCACACGCTCGACGAGATCAAGACGATGATGGCGAAGTACCTGGCCGACACCGGGCAGATGCCGACCGCCTGACGATCGCGAGGACCGACGATGACCGAACCGCACCTGAGCACCAAGATCGGCATCGATGCCGAGGAGCTCGCGGGGCACCGCTTCCCGTACCAGGAAGACATCTCGCTGCTCGACGACGTCGACCTCGACGCGCTCACGCCCGGCGAGGACCTCAACTGGCTCGAGGACATCACCCTGCTCGAGGAAGACGGCGTGCCGGCCGTGTTCGACCGGTACTCGAACTCGTTCCTCAAGATCCACTTCCCGATCCCCGAGGGGCGCGGCGACGAGATCGCTCGCAAGCTGCTCATGAAGCACCTGGTCGACGGCAACTCCTACGGCATCTCGTTGAAGGCGAGCCACACGAAGTTCCCGCAGCCCGAGCTCGGGTCGTGGGTCGAGGGCTCACCGACGGTGGGCACCGACTACCACCCGCCGGTGCTCGAGGGCTGGGAGAAGCCGGCCGGGCACTGAGCCATCGTGGACGTCCTGGTCCTGCAGCACATCGCGTGCGAGCCGCCCGGCGTCTACGAGGACGTGCTTCGCGAGCGCGGGGCGAGCATCACGAGGGTCGAGCTCGACGAAGGCGAGGCCATGCCCACCCGTCCGTTCGACGCGATCGTCGCGATGGGCGGGCCGATGAGCGTGAACGACGAGGCCGAGCACCCATGGCTCGCCGACGAGAAGCGCGTGATCGGCGACGCCGTGCGCGCCGGCACGCCGTACTGGGGAGCATGCCTCGGCGTCCAGCTGCTGGCGGCGGCGCTGGGTGCCCCGGTCTACCCGGGTCCCGCTCCGGAGGTCGGACTCCTGCCGGTCTGGCTGACCGACGAGGGCCGATCCGATCCGGTGACGGGTGTGCTGCCGGCCGAGGTGCTCGCGCTGCAGTGGCACGGCGACACGTTCGACCTTCCCGAGGGGGCGACGTCGCTCGCGTCGTCGCCAGCGTATCCGAACCAGGCCTTCCGGTTCCGTGACGCGTACGGGGTGCAGTTCCACCTCGAGGTCTCGCCCACGATGGCCGAGGAGTGGTCGCACGTGCCCGAGTACGGCGCGTACGCCGACCGGGTGCTCGGCCCCGGCGCCCTGCCGCCGCTGCTCGATGAGGTGAACGATCACGCCGGGGCGATGCGCGACCACGGACGCCGCATGTTCGAGACATGGCTCGACACGACGGTGGGGGCGCGCGTATGACGGCCGACGACGCGCGTCCGCTCGTCATGATCTCCGAGGGGCTGGCTGACTACGGCGATTACTACGGGGTGGGGTATCCGCGTCCTCTGCTCGCGGCGGGCGCGTTCCCCGTGTTGCTTCCTTACCTCGAGGAGCCCGACGACCGGCGTGAGGCGATCGCGCGCGCCGACGGCCTGGTGCTCGCGGGCGGGCGCGACATCGAGCCGTGGCGCTACGGCAGGAGCGAGCCGCACCCCGAGCAGCTCGAGCCCGCATGGAAGCTCGACGAGATCGAGCTCGACTACGCGCGGCTCGCCGTCGAGGCCGGCGTGCCGCTGCTCGGCATCTGCAGGGGGTGCCAGATCATCAACGTCGCCTTCGGCGGCACGCTCTACGGGGACCTCGACGAGTTCCCCGAGAGCGGGGCTGATCATCCGGGCGCCAAGTGGGACGAGTGGAGGGCGCTCGTCGCCGCGACGCTCGCCGGCGTGGAACCGCCGCCGCACCCGACGCACCCGGTCGACCTCGCCCCCGGCTCGCTGCTGGCGCGCCATCTCGGCGAGCGCTACGACGTCGACAGCTACCATCACCAGGCGGTCGACCGGGTCGGCGATGGGCTGGTTGCGACGGCCTTCGCTCCACATGGCACCGTCGAGGCGGTCGAGATGCCGGGCGCCGATACCTTCGTGCTCGGCGTGCAGTGGGAGTTGCACGAGGAATGGCAGCGCGACGACCGCATGCTCGACATCTGGCGGGCGTTCGTCGCTGCGGCCGCCGATCGTCGCTCGGCCCGTGAGGGCGTCGGGGTCCCGTGACGGCGACGGTCGAGGTGACGATGGACGCGCTCGATGCCGAGGCGGTCGCGTCGTGGTGGGCCGGGGCGCTCGGCTACGGCCGCCTCTACGAACGGCCTCCGTACGTGGTGCTCGGCCCCGGGGGCGGCGACGCTCGACCGAGGCTCGTGATCCAGCAGGTCGACGAGGTCGCACCCGGTAAGACGCCCGTGCATCTCGACCTGCGCGTCGACGATCCCGACGGCGAGGTCGACCGTCTCACCGGGCTCGGCGCGACGGTCGCCTGGGTCGTCGACGAGACGGGCGACGGCTTCATACGCTGGACGACGATGACCGACCCGTGGGGAACGCTCTTCTGCGTCTGCCCCGCCCGGCCCGACCTCGAGGAGATGACCCAGCCCGATGTCGCTTCCTGAATCCGCTCGATACGTGGTGATCGGCGCCGGCGTGCACGGCCTGTCGACCGCGTGGCACCTCGCGAAGGAGCTCGAGGCGTCCGGCCGCGGCTCCGGCGCCGACGTGATCGTGCTCGACAAGACCGGTGTCGGCGCTGGGCCTTCGGGCATCGCCTGCGGCGTGATCCGCAACAACTACTTCCAGCCGGCGATGCGCGAGCTCATGGCGCATTCGGTCTCGATCTGGGAATCCGATCCCGAAGCGTTCCACTACCACCCGGTCGGGTACCTGCAGATCGCGCCCGAGGTGATGGCCGCCGACGTGGCGCAGATCCACGCCGAGCAGCAGGCGATCGGCTATCGCTCCGAGCTGATCGAGGGCGAGGACGACTGCCGCCGACACATGGAAGGGATCTTCTCCGACTGGCAGGCGAAGAACGTCACCGCCGTGCTGCACGAGCAGCAGGGCGGCTACGCCGAGAACATGCCGTCGATGATGGGCTTGCGCGCGAAGTCCGAAGCGCTCGGCGTGCGTCTCGCCGCGCCGGTGACCGTGGCAGGCCTCGAGGTCGTCGGCGGCGCGGTCACGAAGGTCGTGACCGACCAGGGTGACATCGCCTGCGACGCGGCGATCGTCGCCGCCGGCCCATGGGTGCGTGACTTCTGGCACATGCTCGACCTGCCGACGACGACGCTCGTGCGCGGCCCCGACGGCACCGATCACGAGTGGCCGACCTGGACCTACTGGTGCCTGCAGGAAGGCACGCTCGGCGTCGAGCCCACCTTCCTGCTCGACAACGAGGGCAACATGCCACCCGTCGTCCACATCGACACCGATGCGCCGCTCTACGACGACGCCGACGGCTCGCTCGTGACCGAGGAACTCTGGGGCGTCTACTACAAGCCCGACTTCAACTTCGGCGGCGTGCAAGGCGGCGCGATGCCGTGGGTGGTCGAGCAGCCAGCCGACGACGTGGCCGTCGATCCCTACGGTGCGAAGTCGAAGGAGTACGTGGTCACCGAGGAGTTCGAGCGGATGTGGACGTCGGCGCTCGCGCACTGCCACAAGCGGTTCGAGGGCAAGCGGGGCCTCTACCACAAGGCGCCGACGGGAGGCATCGGCGCCTTCACCCCCGACAGCTTCCCCGTGTTCGACACGTTCGGAGACAACGTGTACGTGGTCGCCGATTCGAACCACGGCTACAAGATGATCGGCGTCGGTGCGCTCGTGGCCAAGGAAGTCCTGGGCGAGCGGCAGGCGCTGCTCGAGCCCTTCCGGTACGCGCGGTTCGCGGCGGGCGATCTGCATCCGGTGAGCCACTCGCCCTACCCCTGGAGCTGAGGAGCGGGCGCCGTGTCGGATGAAGGCGCCACGGGGCCCGAGTCGCCGGCGCCCGTCGAGTTCGATCTGCGGCTTCCGGCGATCAGCGTCATGCCGGGCGCGATCGGGGAGACCTTCCTCGACGACATCCCCCCGGAAGAGCGCATCGAGATCGCCGGGGAACCCGGTCAGGATCCCGCCGTCGCGTTCCGCCGCACGCTCGGCATGTTCGCGACCGGGGTCACGGTGATCACCACCCAGGTCGGCGATCAGGTGCACGGCATGACGGCCAACGCGTTCATGTCGGTCTCGCTCGAGCCGCCGCTCGTGGTGATCTCGGTCGACCGCCGCTCCAAGATGCACCAACTGCTCTACGAGGGGCGGCACTACGGCATCAACGTGCTCGCCGACGACCAGCAGGCGCTGTCGGACCGGTTCGCGGGGCGCGTGGCTTCGGAAGACGCCGAGGAGCCGACGTTCCTCCAGGTGCACGAGACGCCGCTCGTCGACGGCGCGCTCGCCCACCTCGTCGCTCGCGTCGTGCGCTCGTACTGGGGCGGCGACCACTCGCTCTTCCTGGGAAGGGTCGAGTACGCCAGGTACGGTTCGGGGCAACCGCTCCTCTTCCACGGCGGGCGCTACGAGCGCATGGTCGGCACGACGCCGGTGTTCTCCGCGTTGCCGACCGAGCTGCTCGGACCGATCGTCGATGCGGGGGAGGAACGCACCTACGCCGACGCCGAGGCGATCGTGCGCACGGGCGAGCCGGGCGACGAGCTGTTCGTCGTGTTGGAGGGAACGGTTCGCGTCGAGCGCGACGGGCGCGAGATCACCCGCATCGACGCCGGAAGCTTCTTCGGGGAGATCTCCGTGCTCGACGGCGGCGCACGCTCGGCCGACGTGGTCGCCACCGGACCCGTGAGATGCCTCGCCATCCCGCGACATGTGATCAGACAGGCCCTGGCGGCCTCGCCTGCCGCGGCGTGGGCCATGCTGGAGATCCTCGCGAACCGTCTGCGCCGCGACTAGTACAGGTCAGATCAGCGGGGTGGTCGGGACCCCACCCGCGGGGCGCTCGAAGCGGGCGTGCCTACTCGGGAACGTCGATGTCGGGCAATCCCTCGAGCCACGGTGTGCGCCGCCCGTCTGGAGTCCACATGATGGGGAAGAAGGACTCGTCCATCGTCGGGTCGTCACGGCGCTTGTACCGCGAGTAGTTGAGGTCGACGTTGGTCTCGTGGAAGCGGGCCTCGGCCGGCAGCATGTGTGAGACGAGCCCCATGCGTGCCACGGTCGAGTTGCGGTTGGGCTCCGAGCCGTGCCAGGTCGCGTTGTGGTGGAACGCGCCGCCGCCCGCCTTCACGACCACGGGCACGACGTCGAGCTCGGCGCCGGGGGGAGCCGCTTCGCGCGCGCCAGCGAGCCAGTCGTCGGGCGCGTGGAA
>DASVGA010000035.1:0-9830 GCA_036379795.1 Actinomycetota bacterium
ACGCGCTCGCTCGTCGAGGGGGTCGACCGTGACGGTCCGGCGATCGACCTGCTGCTCGCAGAGCACGCCCGCGATTGGACGGTGGCCCGCATGGCCGCCCTCGACCGCACCATCCTGCGGGTCGCGATCGAGGAGCTGCGCTACCGCGACGACGTGCCCGACTCGGTCGCGATCAGTGAAGCTGTCGAGGCCGCCGCCGAGCTCTCGTCGGAGGAGTCGAAGGCGTTCGTCAACGGCATCCTCGGGAAGATCGCCCGAGGCTGAGGGCGAAGATCAGACCTGGGCGGGCGGCGGGTCGGTCGGCTCGGTCGGCTGCGGTGCGGGCGTCGGTGTCACAGCCGGGGGAGCGACCACCGGGGGCTGCGCCTCGGGCGTCGGCGTCGGTGAGGAAGCCTGCACCTCGTCGCCTTCCTTGAGGCCCTTCTTGAACTCGCCCGACGAACGGCCGAGGTTCCGCGCGATCTCGGGGAGCTTCGTCGCGCCGAAGATCACGGCGATCGCAACGATGCCCACGATGACCCACTCGTTCATGCGGTTGCCACTTCCTTCCGATCGTTGGGAGCCGAACCCAGGGAACAGGCGGCTGCAGCCATTCTACGCTCGGCTACCCCTCGATGGCTACGCACACCCGTTGTCCACGTCCGCCGAGGGCGGGTATCCTAGGGCGACAGCACTTCCCCCTTTAAGTCCGGTCCTGCGAGGCCGGGAAGGGAGCATCCGAACATGACGCAGCACATCGGTCGCGCCTCCTCGCATGCCCGAGGGGGCGTTCGCGTATGAGCGCTCGAGGCGAGCTCCTCGACGCCGACGACATCCGCCGGGCCATCACGCGCATCGCGCACGAGATCATCGAGCGTGACAAGGGCGCGGCAGGGCTCGTGCTCGTCGGCATCGCGAACCGCGGCGATCACCTGGCGCGACGCCTCGCCGACGAGATCGAGCGCATCGAAGGCTCGAGCGTGCCGGTCGGGGTCCTCGACATCACCTTCTACCGCGACGACATCGGCCTGCGCGCCGAGGCCCCCGAGGTGCAGGAGACGCGCATCGACGCCGACATCACGGGGCGCACGGTGGTGCTCGTCGACGACGTGCTCTTCACCGGTCGGACGATCCGGGCAGCCATGGACGCCCTGACCGACTTCGGGCGTCCGGCGCGCATCCGCCTCGCGGTGCTCGTGGACCGCGGCCACCGCGAGCTTCCGATCAGGGCCGACTTCGTGGGCAAGAACGTGCCGACGCGACGGGAGGACGACGTGCGCGTGCGCGTGCGAGAACTCGACGGTGACGACGCGGTGCTGGTCGGCGAACCGGCGCCCCGGGGTACCTCGCTCGAGGAGGTGGACGCATGAACCGCCACGTGCTCTCGATGCACGATCTGTCGGCCGACGACGTCGTGCGGGTGCTCGACACCGCGGAGAGCTTCCGCGAGGTGGGATCGCGGGTCATCAAGAAGGTTCCCGCGCTCCGCGGTCGCACCGTGGTGAACCTCTTCCTCGAGGACTCCACGCGAACACGCATCTCGTTCGAGCTCGCGGCGAAGCGCCTATCGGCCGACGTGATCAACTTCTCCGCGAGCGGGTCGAGCGTGGGCAAGGGCGAGAGCCTCAAGGACACCGCGCTCACGTTGCAGGCGATGGGCGCCGACGCGATCGTGATCAGACACTCCTCGAGCGGCTCGCCGTTGCAGCTCACGAAGTGGGTGGACGGGCACGTGCTGAACGCCGGCGACGGCACGCACGAGCACCCGACCCAGGCACTGCTCGACCTGTACACGATGCGCGAGAAGCTCGGCCGCCTCGAGGGGTTGCGGGTCGCGATCGTCGGCGACGTGCTGCACTCGAGGGTCGCGCGATCGCTCAGCTTCGGCCTCGTGAAGATGGGCGCCGAGGTCACGCTGATCGGGCCGCCGACCCTGATCCCTCCCGACGCTCCGTCGTGGGGTGTGCAGGTGAGCTACGACGTCGACGGGGTCATCCCGAAGCTCGACGTCTGCTACATGCTGCGGGTGCAGCGCGAGCGGCAGCGACTCGAGTACTTCCCGAGCGTGCGTGAGTACAACCGGTTGTTCGGCCTCACGGCGGCGCGCGCCGCGGTGCTTCCCGAGGGTGCCCTGATCATGCATCCGGGGCCGATGAACCGCGGGGTCGAGATCGATTCCGACGTGACCGACCTGCCCGGGGCCGTCATCGAGGAACAGGTGACGAACGGCATCGCGGTGCGCATGTCGCTGCTCTACCTGCTGCTCGGCGGTGGCGCGATCCCGGCCGCCGGCCAGCGGCGGGAGGCAGAGGTGGCCCGTGCCTGAGCGGGGGCGTGGTACCGCGGTGCTGTTCCGCGGCGCGAGGGTGGTGGATCCGGCGTCCGAGCGCGACGGCGCCGCCGACGTGCTGGTCGCCGGCGATCGCATCGAAGCGGTCGGCCCCGGGCTCCACGCCAACGGCGCCGAGGTGCTCGACTGCGCGGGCCTCGTGCTCGCCCCTGGGCTCGTGGACCTGCACACGCACCTGCGTGAGCCGGGCGCAGAGCACAAGGAGACGATCGCGACGGGAACCAGGGCCGCGGCCGCAGGCGGGTTCACGGCCGTGTCGTCGATGGCCAACACCGAACCCGTTACCGACCATGCGGGCATCGTCGCGGAGATCCGCGACAAGGCGGCCGAGGCCGGCCTCGCCGACGTGTACCCGGTGGGCGCGGTCACGAAGGACCTCGCGGGCGAGTCCATGGCCGAGCTCGGCGAGATGGTCGAGGCCGGCGTGCGCGTGTTCAGCGACGACGGCAACTGCGTGCCGACGGCGCGCACCCTTCGCAACGCCCTGGTGTACGCGAAGGCGTTCACCGCCGAGGTCGTGATCGCCGACCACTGTGAGGACGCCTCGCTCGTGGCCGGGGGCCACATGCACGAGGGTGTCCACTCCTCCTCGCTCGGCCTCGCGGGCCGCCCGGCCGAAGCCGAGGAGATCGTCGTGGCGCGAGACCTCGCGATCGCGCACGCGACGGGCGGACGCATCCACATCTGTCACGTGTCGAGCGCGCGGTCGGTCGAACTCATCAGGCGGGCCAAGGCCGACGGCGTGCGGGTGACCGCGGAGGTGACGCCCCATCACCTGGCGTTCACCGACGATGCTCTGCTCGGCTACGACACGAGCTTCAAGGTGAACCCACCGCTTCGGACCGCGGAGGATCGTGACGCGCTGCGAACAGGGGTGGCCGACGGCACGATCGACGTGATCGCGACCGACCACGCCCCCCACGCCGTCGAGGAGAAGGAGTCGGAGTTCGATCGGTCGCCCCCGGGCACGATCGGCCTCGAGACGGCGCTCGCGGCCGTGCTGACCCACCTCGTCGCGCCCGGCATCGCCGATCTCGGGCGGGCGATACGAGCGATGTCGGTGACCCCGGCCCGCATCCTCGGCGCGACCGGGCACGGCGGGCCGATCGAACCGGGGCGCCCGGCGAACCTCGTGGTCTTCGATCCCGACGAGAGGTGGGTGGTGGAGCCGCCGTTCGCGTCGAAGGCCCGCAACTGCGCCTTCACGGGTGTCGAGCTCACCGGCCGGGTGCGACACACGATGCTGCGCGGCACGCTCACGGTCACCGACGGCAAGGCATGCGCCTAGCGATGGTCGACACCGTTCCTGCTCAGACGCACTCGCGGGCTCGTGGACCGGCCGCGTTGCTCGTGCTCGAAGATGGAAGCACGTTCCCGGGCACGGGGTTCGGCGCGTGCGGCGAGACGTTCGGCGAGGCGGTCTTCAACACCGGCATGTGCGGGTACCAGGAAGTGCTGACGGACCCGTCCTACGCCGGGCAGATCGTGGTGATGACCTCGCCACATCAGGGCAACTACGGCATGAACGACGACGACCCGGAATCGGGCGCGATCCAGGTCGCCGGGTTCGCCGTGCGCCAGGCCTCCCGGCGGGCGTCGTCATGGCGAGCGGAGACCACCCTCGCCGCGGCGCTCGAGGCTTCCGGTGTGACGGGCATCGAAGGCATCGACACCCGCCGGCTGACCCGGATCCTGCGCGAGCGCGGGTCGATGCGCGCCGCGATCTCGGCGAGCGACCTCGACCCGGGCTCCCTGCTCGAACGGGTTCGAGCGACGCCCGGCATGCAGGGCGCCGATCTCGCTCGGTCGGTCAGCGCGACCGAGCCCTACGAGGCGGCTGAGCTCGTCGGTGCGGCGAGCGGCGACCTCGGGCGCGTGTTCCGGGTCGCCGCGTACGACTTCGGCATGAAGCGGAACATCCTGCGGCGCCTGGCCGCGGCGGGCATCGAGGCGACCGTCATGCCGGCCGGCACCCCACCCGAGGCCATCGCCGCCGGCGGCTACGACGGTGTGTTCCTCTCGAACGGGCCGGGCGACCCCGCAGCGACCACGTACGGCGTGCAGGCGACCCGGGCGCTGCTGGGCGAGGTTCCCGTCTTCGGCATCTGCCTCGGACACCAGTTGCTCGCCCTCGCCCTCGGCGGACGCACCTTCAAGATGCCGTTCGGACACCGCGGGGTGAACCAACCGGTCAAGAACCTCGACACGGGCATGGTCGAGATCACGAGCCACAACCACGGGTTCGCCGTCGATCCCGAGGCGTGGGAGCGAGACGACGACGGTCGTGCCGCAACCGATCGCGGCCGGGTGGTCCTCACGCACTGGAACCTCAACGACGGCACGCTCGAGGGGCTGCGGTGCCTCGACGTGCCCGCCTTCGGCGTGCAATACCACCCGGAGGCGGCCCCGGGTCCCCACGACTCGCGGTACCTGTTCGACCGGTTCCGCGCGCTGATGAGCGCCGGCGGGCCGGGCCGGTAGATGCCGCGGCGCGCCGACATCGGCTCGATCCTCGTGGTCGGCTCCGGACCCATCGTGATCGGGCAGGCGTGCGAGTTCGACTACTCCGGCACCCAGGCATGCAAGGCCCTGCGAGGCGAGGGCTTCCGCGTGACGCTCGTGAACTCGAACCCGGCCACGATCATGACGGACCCGCAGTTCGCCGATCGCACCTACATCGAGCCGCTCACGCCCGACTCGGTGCTCGCGATCTGCGAACGGGAGCGGCCTGATGCGCTGCTCCCCACCCTTGGGGGCCAGACCGCCCTGAACGTCGCCGTGGCGCTCGCGGAGTCGGGCGACCTCGACCGGCTCGGCATCGAGCTGATCGGGGCCTCGCTCGACGCGATCCACCGGGCGGAAGACCGCAGCGGCTTCAAGGACGCGATGATGAAGGCAGGCCTCGACGTGCCGCGGGCCGGCATCGCGACCTCGGTCGACGAAGCGCTGGCGCTCGGCGAGACGCTCGGGTTCCCGCTCATCGTGCGGGCGTCGTTCACGATGGGCGGTGGCGGCAGCGGTTTCGCGAGCGACCGGCGTGAGCTCGAGGCGCTCGCGACCCGTGCCCTCGAGATCTCACCGGTGTCGGAGATCCACGTCGAAGAGTCGATCGCCGGCTGGAAGGAGTTCGAGCTCGAGGTGATGCGCGATGCCGACGACAACGCCGTCGTCATCTGCTCGATCGAGAACGTCGATCCGATGGGGGTGCACACCGGCGACTCGATCACCGTGGCCCCCCAGCAGACCTTGACCGACCGGGAGTACCAGCAGATGCGCGACGCGGCGCTGCAGGTGCTGCGCGTGATCGGCGTCGAGACCGGCGGCTCGAACGTGCAGTTCGCCGTCGATCCCGCCACCGGACGCCAGGTGCTGATCGAGATGAACCCTCGGGTGTCACGCTCGAGCGCGCTCGCCTCAAAGGCGACCGGCTTCCCGATCGCGAAGATCGCGGCGCTGCTCGCGGTGGGCTATCGCCTCGACGAGATCACGAACGACATCACCGGCGAGACGCCGGCCTCGTTCGAGCCCACGCTCGACTACGTCGTGGTGAAGGTGCCGCGGTTCGCCTTCGAGAAGTTCCCCGAGGCCGACCCGGTGCTCACCTCCACCATGAAGTCGGTCGGCGAGGTCATGGCGATCGGCCGCACGTTCGCCGAGGCGCTCGGTAAAGCCTGGCGAGGCATGGAGAAGGCGGGATTCGATCCACCCGACGAGGCGCCCGCGGCCGGAGCCGACCTGCTCGCAGCGGTCGGTGTACCGGTCGAGGGCAGGCTGCAGATCGTGGAACGCGCGCTCGCCGCCGGCCACACGGTCGACGAGGTCGCCGCGGCGAGTGACATCGACCCCTGGTTCGTGGATCAGATCGCTCAGGTCGTCGAGGAGGAAGCGGCGCTGCGCGCCCGCGCGCCGTCGACGTGGACGGGTCTCGATCTCGTTGCCGCCAAGCGGGTGGGCCTGTCCGATGCGCGCCTCGCGCAGCTCGGGGGTGTCACCGAGGCGCAGGTCCGCGCCCGCCGTGACGAGCTCGGCGTGTGGCCGGTCTTCAAGACCGTCGACACGTGTGCGGGCGAGTTCCCGGCCCGCACGCCCTACCACTTCTCGACCTACGAGCAGGAGAGCGAGGTCGCACCCGCCGATCGGCCTCGCGTGGTGATCCTCGGGTCCGGACCGAACCGCATCGGGCAAGGGATCGAGTTCGACTACGCGTGCGTGCATGCCGCCTACGCGCTCGAGGAAGCCGGGTTCGAGTCGGTGATGGTGAACTCGAACCCCGAGACGGTCTCGACCGACTACGACACCTCGAGCCGTCTGTACTTCGAGCCGCTCTCGCCCGAGGACGTGATCGCCGTCTGCCGCGCCGAGCAGCCCGTCGGGGTCATCGCCCAGCTCGGCGGTCAGACCCCGCTGCGCCTCGCCCGCGTGCTGGAAGACGAGGGCTTCCCGGTGCTCGGCACCTCGCCCGACTCGATCGACCTGGCCGAGGACCGGGGCAAGTTCGCTGAGATCCTCGCCGAGCTCGAGATCGCGGCTCCCCCCCACGGACAGGCCCGCACGATCGAGGAGGCACGCCGGATCGCGGACCGCATCGGGTATCCGGTGGTCGTGCGGCCCTCGTACGTGCTCGGTGGGCGAGCCATGGAGATCGTGTACGACGCCGACGAGCTCCAGACCTTCGTACGCACCGCGGCCGAGGCCTCCCCCGACCACCCGGTGCACGTCGATCGCTTCCTCGAGGGGGCGATCGAGGTCGACGTCGACGCGGTGGCCGACGCATCGGGCGGCGTGTTCATCGGGGCGGTGATGGAGCACATCGAGGAAGCCGGGGTGCACTCGGGCGACTCGAGCTGCCAGATCCCGCCGGCGACCCTCAGCGACGACGAGCTCGACGCGATCGAGGACATCACGCGTCGGCTCGCCCGGCGGCTCGGCGTGATCGGGTTGCTGAACCTGCAGCTCGCCGTGAAGGACGAGCGCATCTGGGTGATCGAGGCGAACCCGCGGTCGTCCAGGACGGTGCCGTTCGTCTCGAAGGTGGTGGGCGTCTCGCTCGCGAGGATCGCCACCCTCGTGCTCACCGGGCGCAGCCTCGCCGACCTCGCCAGCGAGGGCGTGCTGCCGGCCGACCCGCGCCACTACCGGCACCTGTCGTACACGAGCGTCAAGGCCGCCGTGCTGCCGTTCGGACGCTTCCCCGGCGTCGACACCGTGCTCGGGCCCGAGATGAAGTCGACCGGCGAGGTGATGGGGGTCGACGCCGACTCCGGCATGGCGCTCGCCAAGGCGATGGTGGCCGCCGGCCATGCGCTGCCGACCCGTGGCACGGTCTTCGTGAGCGTCGCGAACCGCGACAAGCGTGCCATCGTCTTCCCGGCCAAGCGCCTGGCCGACCTGGGGTTCCGCCTGGTCGCGACCGGCGGCACGGCCGGCGTGCTGCGGCGCGCGGGCATCGACGTGGAACGTGTGGCCAAGGTGAGCGAGGGGCCCGACAACGTCGAGGTGATGATCCGTGACGGGCGCATCGACCTCGTCGTCAACACGCCGTTCGGGCGCGGCGCGCGCACCGACGGGTACTTCATCAGGACCGCGGCCGCGAGCGCCGGCGTACCGTGCATCACCACGCTCCCCGGGGTCTTCGCGGCGGTCCGAGGCGTCGAGGCGTTGCTCGGCTCGCGATCCGAGCCGCGATCGATCCAGGAGTACCATGCCGAGGCGATGGCCGAACCGACGCAGGTGCGTCTCACGTTCGAGCAGGCGGCGGTCGCCACGAGCGCCGGGGATCCTCCGGCGTGAAGCGCGTGCGGGCCGAGGTCCTGTCGACGAGGAAGCTGGGGGCCTACCATTCGCTGACGCTCGTCGCCCCCGAGATCGCCGAGCAGGCGCGGCCGGGGCAGTTCCTGGCGGTCATGATGCCCGAGGGCAGGGAGTTCTTGCTGCGCAGGCATTTCGCCATCCATCAGGCGTCGAGGCGGGGCGGATGGGCCGGCACGCTCGAGTTCGTGGTCGACCGACAGGGGCAGGGGAGCGAGTGGCTCGCCTCGGTCTCGGCGCACGAGTTCCTCGACGTGATCGGACCCCTCGGCACGCCGTTCTCCTACCCGAAGCGGCACACGAACTGCCTGCTGGTTGCGGAGGGTCACGGCGCGGCGTCGCTGTATTTCCTCGCCCAGGAGCTGCTCGCGCGCCACAAGCGCATCGACATGATCGTGGGTGCGAGCACGTGGGAACACGTGCTGAAGCCGATCGAAGCCAAACGGCTGTCACAGACCGTCTCCATCGTCACGGCCGACGGAACGCTCGGGGAGCGAGGCGATGTCGTGAGCGCGTTGCCGGAGATGGCCGAGGCGACCGGCGCCGAGGTGCTCTACGCGGCCGCACCGTCGGCGACCCTGGCCACGGTCGCCGGCTTCTGCCGCGAACGCGGCATCCCGGCGCAGGTGGCGGTCGAGGAGCGCATGGGGTGCGGCACGGGTCTGTGTCAGACGTGCGTGGTGCCGGTCGCCCGCAAGGACGGGAGCGGGTACGACCATCTGCGCTCGTGCGTGGAAGGACCGGTGTTCAATCCCGCTCGCGTCTTGTGGGACCGCTGGCTCTCCGATGCCCCGACGATGCTCCCGACCCCGCCCGAGGGGCTGCCGGTGGTGCGATCGTGGCCGGGGTGAAGCGGACCCTCTCCGTCGACCTCCGTGGCGTCTCGATCCGAACCCCGGTGATGATCGCAGCCGGATGCGCGGGCACCGGCTCCGAGCTCACCGGCCTCGTCGACCTCGCCAAGGTGGGCGCCGTCGTGAGCCGCACGATCACGCTCGAGCCGGAGCGGGGCACGCCCACGCCAAGGCTGGCCGAGTCGGCATCCGGCGTGGTCTGGTCCACCGGCCTGCAGAACCCCGGCATCGATGCGTTCGTCGCCGATGAGCTGCCTCGCCTGGCGGGCAACGCGCAGGTGGTGGTCTCGATCGCCGGAGGAAGCGTCGAGGAGTACGTGCGGCTGACGGGCGCGCTGCAGGGGCGCCCGGACGTCTGTGCGATCGAGGTGTACCTGTCGGGCCCCGACGTCGAACTCGGCCGCGCCATGCTCGGCGTCCATGCCGATCGCGCCGCCGAGATCGCGGGGGCGGTCGCGCGCATGTCGTTGGTCCCGGTCTTCGCGAAGCTCCCGGCGCATGCCTCGGAGCTGCCCGAGATCGCGCGGGCGGTCGTGCGGGCCGGGGTCACCGGCGTCACGGTCGGCGGTTCGCCCCCGGCTCTCGATGTGCGGGCCGACCGTCTGCGGCCCGGCCTCGGCGCCGTGACCGGGTGGCTGAGTGGGCCGGCCCTGCTGCCCATGACCCTGCGGGCGGTCTTCGACGTCGCCCGTGCTGTCCCCGACACACCGCTGATCGCCGTCGGTGGACTCCGCACGGGGGAGGATGCGGTCGAAGCCTTCCTCGCCGGGGCGTGGGCCGTGCAGGTCGGCACCGGGGTGCTCATCGATCCGGAGACCCCGGTGAACGTCGCTCAGGGC
>DASVGA010000036.1:0-2947 GCA_036379795.1 Actinomycetota bacterium
CCAGCACCTCCCAGTCGCGGAACTCGAGCAGCATCCTCGCGCCGACCTTGCCCGCTCGTTCCTCGAGCACGGCGAGGGCTTCCGCCTCCTGCTCCCGCACCACGGCGACCCTGCCGTCCTTGATGATGCCCGCCTTCTCACCCGCCACCTCGGTGAGCGTGGATCCGAGCTCGGGGTGGTCGAGACCGATCGGGGTGATGATCGTGACGTCACCGGCGACCAGGTTCGTGGCGTCCCACGTGCCTCCCATGCCGACCTCGAACACGCCGAGCGCGACCGGTCGGTCGGCGAACCACAGGTAGGCGAGCGCCGTGAGCGCCTCGAAGTAGGTGACCCGCTCGTCGGACTGGGCGTCGACGAGCTCGAGGAACGGGTGCAGATGCGTGAACTCGTCGGCGAACTCCTGCTCGGTCATGTCGACGCCGCAGACCGAGAGACGCTCGGTGACACGCTCGAGATGGGGCGATGTGTAGAGCCCGGTCGTGAGGCCGTGCGCGCAGGCGATCTCGGTCGCGACCCGTGCGGCGGTGCCCTTGCCGTTGGTGCCCGTCACGTGGATCGTCGGGTACGAGAGCTGCGGATCGTCGAGGTAGGTCGCGAGGGCGAGGATGCGCGACAGATCGGGGATCATGCGCGATTCCTTGCGGGACTCGAGCTCCTTCAGCGCCTGCGCGTGATCCATCATGGCGACGCCTCACACCGCGGCGTCGGGTTGCGCCAGCACGGTGTCGACCGAGAACGTGTCGGCTTCCGCTTGGTCGATCGCCCGGATGTTGCCGGCTTCACGGAGGTCGGCGGAGGCCTGGCTGAGCAGGCGCAGCCGGTCGCCCGTGTCGTGCACGGTGATCGAGTCGACCGGGGTCTTCAACGAGACCTTCGCGAGAGCCTTCTCCTTGCGCACGGCGCTCAGCACGGCCGCGGCGACCTCGTACACGCCGGGGTCACGCTCCGAGCCGTCGGCGTCGATCACCTCCGACCCCAGGGGCCACGCCGATCGGTGCACCGATCCCTCACGCCACCACGACCAGACCTCCTCGGTCGTGTAGGGCAGGAACGGCGCGAAGGCTCGCAGCAGCACGTCGAGCGCGGCTCGGAGCGCGGCGACGGCGGAGCCGGCCCCGTCGGTGCCCGCCGCCCCGTAGGCGCGCTGCTTCACGAGCTCGAGGTAGTCGTCGGTGAAGCTCCAGAAGAACGTCTCGAGCACGTCGAGCGCCTTCGCGTGCTCGTAGCCGTCGAAAGCCGCGGTGGCGTCGTCGACGGCCTCCGCGAGCGCGCAGAGCATCGCGCGATCGACCGCCTCGGTGATCTCGCCCGGGGCGGCTTCCATCGAGAGCACGAAGCGCGAGGCGTTGAGGATCTTGATCGCGAGTCGCCGCCCGACCTTCATCTGCTGATCGTCGATCGCGGCGTCGTAGCCCAGCCGGGCGCTCGCGGCCCAGTACCGCACGGCATCGGCCGAGTGCCGCTCGAACACCTCGGTCGGCACGACCACGTTGCCCTTCGATTTCGACATCTTCTTGCGATCGGGGTCGAGCACGAACCCGCTGATCGCGGCGTTCGTCCACGGCAGCGAGTCGTGTTCGAGGTGGGCGCGCAGCACGGTGTAGAAGAGCCACGTCCTGATGATGTCGTGGGCCTGCGGCCGCAGATCCATCGGGAAGACGCGCTCGAACAGATCCGGATCGTCCTCCCAGCGGCCGGCGATCTGCGGGGTGAGCGATGACGTCGCCCACGTATCCATCACGTCGGGGTCGCCGACGAACCCGCCGGGTACGCCTCGCTGCTCCGCCGTGAAGCCCGGCGGCACGTCGTCCTGCGGATCGACGGGGAGCTCGGCTTCCTCGGCCAGGATCGGAGCGTCGTACACGGGCTCGCCGTCATCGTCGAGCGGGAACCAGACCGGGAACGGCACGCCGGAGTACCGCTGGCGGCTGAGCGCCCAGTCCTGGTTGAGCCCCTCGACCCAGCTCGCGTAGCGCGTGCCCATGAACGCAGGGTGCCAGGAGAGCTGGCGGCCGCGCTCGAGCAGCGCATCCTTGAGGTCGAGCGTGCTCACGAACCACTGGCGGCTCGAGATCACCTCGAGCGGACGATCGCCCTTCTCGTAGAACTTCACCACGTGCTGCACCGGCTCGGGCTCTCCGACGAGCCAGCCACCCTCGCGGAGCAGCTCGACGATCTGCTTGCGCGCCTGCTTCGCGGCCTTGCCCTCGAGCTGGGCCATCGCGGCGTTGGCCGCGTCGGGATCGCGCGACTCCCACCCCGGTTCGCCGAAGCGTCCGGCTGCGAGCGTGCCGTCGCGACGCACGATCACGCGGGCAGGAAGCTCGAGGTCGCGCCACCACACCACGTCGGTGACGTCGCCGAACGTGCAGACCTGTGCCGCGCCGGTTCCCTTCTCGGGGTCGGCGAGCTCGTGGGCCACCACGGGCACCGGCACGCGGAACACGGGCGTGAGCGCGGTGCGCCCGACGAACGGCGCGTACCGCTCGTCGCTTGGATTCACGACGAGCGCGACGCAGGCCGGGATCAACTCGGGGCGCGAGGTCTCGATCTCGATCCGTTCGCCGTCGTCGCCTTCGATATCGAACGCGATGCGCTGGTACGTGCCGGCGACCTCGCGATCCTCGATCTCGGCCTGGGCCACCGCGGTGCGGAAGTCGACGTCCCACATCGTCGGCGCCTCGGCCGTGTAGGCGAGGCCGCGATGCACGAGGCGCAGGAAGGCCCGTTGCGACGCGCGCCGCGAGACCTCACCGATCGTGGTGTAGGTCTGCTGCCAGTCGACCGAGAGGCCCAGGCGCCGGAACAGCTCTTCGAACGTCTTCTCGTCCTCGGCCGTGAGTCGCTCGCACAACTCGACGAAGTTCGGACGGCTGATCGGGACCTGCTCCTTGCCCGGCTTGGCCGGTGGCTGGAAGGCCGGGTCGTAGGCCAGCGACGGCTC
>DASVGA010000037.1:0-2566 GCA_036379795.1 Actinomycetota bacterium
GACCCTCCCACCAGCATCGGGACGACGCCGCGCGCACGGATCGCGGCGACCGTCGGCAGCGCGATCGATCGGAACCGCGCGACGGAGAATCGTTCGCTCGGGCCGGCGAGATCGAGCAGGTGGTGCGGCACCTGGGCCCGCTGTTCGGCGGTCGGCTTGGCGGTGCCGACGTCCATGCCCCGGTAGACGATCATCGAGTCGACCGAACAGATCTCCGCGCCGAGCGCGATCGCGAGCTCGATGCCGGCCTCGGTCTTGCCCGAGGCGGTGGGTCCCACCAGCGCCAACAGGGGAGCCGCACTCGGCATGGGACGGGGATTCAGGATGCCGCAGCGGCGGTGGCGGACACCAGCTCGCCCACCAGATGATGCGGTGCGGCTCCCACGACGCGCGCGTCGGCGAACGTTCCCGGTTGGATCGGCTCGCCGAGATGCACGATGCGATTGGTGCGTGTGCGCGACTGCACCGACCGGCCCTTGCGGTCACCGCCCTCGACCAGCACCTCCACCGTGCGGCCGAGGAGCGACGTGGCGATCTCGGTCGAGATCCGTTCCTGTAACGCGACGAGCCGGTCGAACCGTTCCTGCACGACGGCCTTCGGCACCTGCTCGTCGAAGCTCGCCGCTCTGGTGCCCGGCCTGGGCGAGTACTGGAACGTGTAGGCCCCGTCGAAACGGGCGACGTCAACGACCTCGAGGGTCTGGGCGAAGTCGTGCTCGGTCTCGCCAGGGAACCCGACGATGATGTCGGTGGTGACCGCGACGTCGGGGATGGCCGCGCGGATGCGCTCGAGCCAGCCCAGGTAGCGCTCGCGGCGGTAGGACCGCTGCATGCGCTTGAGCACGTCGTCGGAGCCCGACTGCAACGGGAAGTGGATGTGCTCGCAGACCGCGGGGGTCTCGGCCATGGCATCGATCACGTCTGGAGTGAAGTCGTGGGGATGGGGACTCGTGAACCGAACGCGCCGGATGCCCTCGACCCGCCCCACCCGGCGCACCAGCTCGGCGAAGAGCGGGCGGCGGCTCGACCCCTCGACCGTGAGGTCGCGTCCGTAGGTGTTCACGTTCTGTCCGAGCAGCGTGACCTCCACGACGCCTCGCGCCGCCAGGCCTCGCACCTCGGCCAGCACGTCCTCGATCGACCGCGATCGCTGGGGGCCGCGCACGAGCGGCACGATGCAGAAGGTGCACGCGTTGTCACAACCCGGGGCGATCGACACCCAGGCCCGGAACGCGTCGGCGCGCACAGCGGGCAGCGGCCCGGGGAACGTCTCGGTGTACTCCTCCACGTCCATCTGAGGGCCCGCCGTCTCGGAGCGGTGCAGCAGGTCGACCAGGTTCGGCAACGCGTGGGTGCCGACCACGACGTCGACCCACGGCGCGCGGCGCTGGATCTCTCCCTGGTCCTTCTGCGCCAGGCAGCCGGCGACGACGATCTTGACCTGGGGGTTCGCCGCCTTGACCGGCTTCAGGTGCCCGAGGTTGCCGTAGAGCTTGTTGTCGGCGTTCTCCCTGATCGCGCATGTGTTGAACACGACGACGCCTGCCCGGCTCACCTCGTCGACCGGCGTCATTCCGTCGGCCACGAGCAATCCGGCGATGCGCTCCGAGTCATGCTCGTTCATCTGACATCCGAAGGTTCGGATCAGGTACGTGCGTTCCACGCCAACGAGCCTAGCGGAACGTACGCCGGTGCTCGGGGCACGCGCAGCCCTGGAGGGCTCAAGCCTGGCGACCTCCGGCCGATGCAACATGCGGGGAGCCGCCCTTCGCGAATCGGAAGCGGAGCGCGGGCCGGAGGAGGCGTGAACCACGATGGTCTGGAAGAGAGACAAGATGAAGGAGTCGGAGCAGAGCGGTAGCGGGCCCGATGAGGCGCGGGCCACGAGCGACGGTTCCGCCGAGTCCGAGGGTGCTGGCCCGAGCCTGACCGACCTCGAGGGCACGATCGACGTTGCGGTCTCGGAGGCAGCTCCGGAGGGTGAACCCGCTGGCGTGGACAGCCCCAGGCGGCTGCACGAGCGCATCCGCACACTGACCATCCAGCTCGACGCCGCCCGCGTGCGCGAGGACGAGCTCACCGGGCAGGTGGTCGAGCTCGAAGGGATCGTGGGGGATCTCCGCGCACGGATCGACGAGCTGGAGCTCGAGGTCGACCGGATCGAGCCGCTCACCACCCAGATCGCCGAACTGCAGGAGGCGATCGACAAGGAAGCTCGCCGGTCCTCCGACCTGGCCGAGGCTCGCGCCGAGCTCGAGACGGAGGCCAACCGTCTCTCGGCGCAAGTGGCGCAGTTGACCGAGTTGATCGACGAGGCGAAGGCCGACGCTGTGGCCGAGACGGCACGTGCGGTTGATGCCGAGGAGCGGCTCGGGCACCTGCTCGCATCGCACGAGTCCACGGCCCGGGAGCACGAGGAAGAGCTCGCCCGGCTCCGAACCGACATCGCGTCGGCCGAAGCCGCCCTCGAGGCCGAACGCAACGAATCGACGGCGCGCGCCACCCAGCTCGAGGAGCAGGCCGAGGCGCTGCGGACGATGGAAGCCGAAGCCGAGCGGCGGGTCAC
>DASVGA010000038.1:0-7468 GCA_036379795.1 Actinomycetota bacterium
CCCGGTCGGAGATCGCCATGAGCGCCCGCATCACGTGCTCGATCAGGATCACGGTGACGCCCGTCTCCCTGATCGTGCGCACGAGGTCGAGCACGGAGTCGACCTCGCCCGGGTTGAGCCCGCCCACCGGCTCGTCGAGCATCAGCAGGTGCGGCCGTGACGCGAGGGCCGAGGCGATCATCAGACGCTTCTTGTCGAACAGCGGAAGGGAACCGGCGACCCGGCCGAGGCGTCCGTCGAGCCCCACGAAGACGGCCGCCTCGTGGGCACGCTCGAGCGCCTCGGCATCGAACCTGAATCCCGGCATCCGGGAGCGGCGGCCGAAGTAGGCGCCCACGGCGATGTTCCCGAGCACCGTGTGCTGGGGGAAGACCGACGGAACCTGGAACGTGCGAGCGATGCCGAGGTGACAGATCGCGTGCGAGGAACGATCGTGCACCTCCTCGCCCCGGAACGTGATGCGCCCCGAGGTCGTGCGGGCGAGACCCGTGATCACGTCGAACAGGGTCGTCTTGCCGGCTCCGTTGGGCCCGGCGATGCCGAACGTCTCATCGGCGGCGACCGAGAACGAGAGGTCGTCGACGGCCGCGAGCCCCCCGAAGCGCTTCGAGAGGCCCTGAACCTCGAGCATCGCCGACCCGCTCGGAGAACGGCCGGCGGGCTCCGCGGTCGCGCTCGCCCCTAGAGCCACGCCGGCAGCTGGAACTCGCCCTGGATGTACGGATCGGGATCGATGAGCACCTGCTCCTGCCCCTGGATCTGGAAGGTGAGGTGCGGCATGCCGAGGCTCGGATCGTTCACGTCGTCGGGATACGGGATCGCCGTGAGCTCGCCGGGCTTGTAGCGGTACGTGCCGCTGACCCCCCGGTAGGTCATGCGCTTCAGGTTCGCGTTGACGAGCTCGTGGTCATCGGGATCGCCCGCCATCGCGGCCGCCTGTGCCCACACGTGCACCAGGTCGTACTGCCCTCCCGCCTGGCTGAGTCCGGCCTCGGCCCCGTACTTCTCGCTGTAGAGATCCTTGAAAGCCTGCCCGATCGTGTCGGGAAGCGTGCCGATCACCGTCGACCAGATCACGCCGTCGGCGTCCTCGCCGGCGAGCTCCAGGTACTCAGGGATCGACGGGCCGTACTGCTGGTACATCAACGACGGCGTGGGGTCGGAGCGGAACTGCTGCTGGAACGACGCGAGGTCGCCGGGGATGTAGTCCGCGTGGAAGATCAGCCCGGGGGGGTTCTGCCTGATCTTCGCCAGCACCGGACCCCACTCGGTGAGCGGCGCCGTCACCTGCTCGTAGACCGGCACTTCCCATCCGAGCTCCTGGATGCCTGCTCGCACCGTCTTCGCGATCGTGATGCTGTACGGGTCGTTGCTGGTGACGATCGCGGCCGACTCCGAGCTCGGCTCCCAAGCCCCGGCGTCGATCAGTCGCTGCATGAACTGGATGAACCCGGGCCCGTACCAGACCTCGGTCGGGCATGAGTGGTAGATGTTCGAGATCTGGTTGTCGGCCACGTAGTCGGCGTTGGGCTGGAAGGTGTTCAGGTGGAACATCGGCGCGCCGTACTCCGCGTAGACGTCGTACTCGGCGGAGGTGGTCGAGGTGTAGCCACTGAAGATCGCCGCCGCGCCCTCGTTGGTCAGGCGGCGCGCGGCGTTCACCATCTTCTCCGGCGCGAGATCCTCGACGTCGGAGATCACGAGCTCGAGCTGCCGGCCGGCGACACCGCCGTTCGCGTTGATCTCCTCGATCGCGAGCTCCTGGCCACGCGTCATCTCCTGCCCGTCGCCGGAGTACGCGCCCGTGGTCGGGCTCGCCGAGCCGATCTTGATCGTCTCGGTGCTGCCGCCACCCCCGACCGGGCCACCGGAACCGGTCGAGCCGTCGTCACCGGACGAACCGGCGACGTACCCACCGACGCCACCGACGACCAGGCCTCCGACGGCGGCCGCCCCCGCGCCCGTCAGCAGCTGGCGTCGTGTGACACGACCCCCCGTTCCCCTCGCTCCGTCAGCCATGGTGTGCGCCCTCCTCGTCCAGTGCCGCGTGGACCGCAGCGAGCGGCCTCGTCGGCCGACGCTAGACCTCACGGGCATCACCGGGCATCGGTCATCTCGCCGATGAGCGAAGGTGCAACGAGACGCTGCCTGGACGACCGCCCGGCCGTCTGCCACCATCGTCGCTCCAGCCGGTCAGCGAGGGGAAGGAAGGCGATCTCGATCCCACCGGAAGCGTTCCCGTCATCGGCCCTCGTGCACGCCGATGGGCGGATCGACGAGATCGACGGTGCGGCCGGCGGCCGCCTCCTTCACGCGAGCCCGGAACTCGCGGGCTACGCCTCCTCGTTGCTCGCCACGGGCCGTCCTCGCGCGGCGTTCTTCTGGCTCGGCACCGAGGGCTCGTGGTTCAGGGTGACCATCGAGCGGATGCAACGTGCACACGAGACCGAAGCCGCGATCGTGACCCTCTCGCAGGAACGACTCCCCCACGGTCTCACGACCCGCGAACTCGATGTGCTCACCCTGCTCGCCGGTGGCCTCAACAACGGGGAGATCGCCGACCGGCTCGCCATGGGCGTGCGCACGGTCGCCACGCACGTGGAGCACCTGCTCGCCAAGCTCACGCAGCGGAGCCGAGCGGGAGCCGGCGCCATGGCGGTGGACCAGGGTCTGCTGCGGCTCCCGGCACCCGGGCATGCCGAGGACCTCGCGGGACTCACGGTCGGCCTGCTCCGTCGATCGACCGACGAGGCTCGTCCGATATCGGTCGTGGGGGCTCCGACGACCCGGGTCGCCCGCCGTCCACTGCTGATCGGCTCGGCGCTGCCACTCACGGGACCGGCCCGGGGCGACGGCATCGAGATGCGCAACGGCACGGCCCTCGCGATCGACGAGATCAACGACCGTGGAGGCATCGGGGGGCGACGGCTCGAGCACGTCGTCGTGCCGACCGACATCTTCGACACCGCGGCCGTGCGGGCGGCGTTCGACGCTCTCACCGACGCGGAGGTCGATGCGATCACGAGCCTGTACGTGTTCTGCGAGGACACCGCGATGGAGCGAGCCGCAGCCTACGGCGCGCCGTTCCTGCATGCGATGACCTCCGAGCACATGGCGCAGCAGACCCGTGACGACCCGGTGCGGTACTCGAGCGTCTTCCAGGTGTGCCCGTCGGAGGTCCACTACGGGCGCGGGTTCGTCCGCTTCCTCGACGACCTCAGCCGCAGCGGCGCGTGGCGCCCACGCCGGCGGAGCGTGATGTTCATCGAGACCCTGCTCGAGAGCAGTCAGATGGCGACCCCCGACACGATCGATCGTGCCGAGCGATCGGGGTGGAGCATCGCGGGGGTGCATCACGTGGCTGCGCAGGGAGCCCGGTGGAGCGACGTGGTCGACGTGGTCCACCGCACGGATCCCGACGCGATCCTCGTGACCGACTTCCTGCCGGATGAGCTTGCGGGGTTCCAGCGGGCGTTCGCGGCAGCACCGACCGAGGCGCTCGTGTACGCCGTGTACTCGCCGTCGGTGCCGGAGTTCCTCGAGCTCGCGGAGGGTGCAGCCGAGGGCTTGCTCTGGTCCACGGTGACCGGCACGTACGGCGACCCCGTCGGGCAGGGCTTCATGAATCGCTTCGCGCGCATGTACGGTCGCAGACCCGGGCGCTCGCATGCGGGCATCGCCTACGACGAGGTGCATCTGCTCGCGCAGGCGTGGGCCTCCGTCGACAACCCGCGCGACTTCCGGTCGGTCGCGCAGCGGCTGCGAGCCGCGCCGTTCCGAGGGGTGAACGGCGCCTACTTCCTGGACAACGAACGCCAGAGCGCGCTCGCGTTCCCGGACATGACGAACGACCCGTCACTGAGCCAAGCGCACCTGGTGTTCCAGGTCCGCGGAGGCGAGCACCGGATCGTCGCCCCGCAGCCCTACGTGGAGGCGTCGTTCGAGGATCCGCCGTGGCGCCTGCGGGAGTCGATCCCGGCGTAAGCCGGTCAGTCGCGGAAGTCGGGCTGGGAGCGTTCGACCATGCGCATCATCGCGGCCCAATGCATGCGACCCCACTCGATCATGCCCTCGGCGAACTGCGCCTGCGTGCGCTCGATCGTCTCGTCACGGATCGGGGTGAGCGGCCCGAGCCCCGCGGCCAGCACCTGCAGCTGCGCCGCTTTCTCGATCATGTAGAGGTCGTCCATCGCGACGCCGAGCTCCCGGCCGGCCACGAGGATGCCGTGGTGCCGCAGGAACATCACCTCGGCATCGCCGAGCACCTTCGCGAGCCGTTCACCCTCGTCGAGGTCGGCGAGTCCCTCGTACCGCTCGTCGTAGACGACGCGGTCACTGAACTGCAGGGAGGTCTGGCTGATCGGCGCGAGGTGCAGATCGTCGTGCATCGCGAGCGCCGTCGTCCAGGGCTGATGGGTGTGCAGCACGACCGTGGCCTGCGGGCACAGTCGGTGGATCGGCGCGTGGATGCCGATGCCCGTCGGAGGCGCCGTGCCGCTGATCGGCGCACCGTCGACCCCCACCACCGCGAGGCTCGACGCCGTGATCTCGGAGAAGTGCAGGCCGAACGGATTGATCAGGAACCGGTCATCATGCCCCGGCACCAGCATCGAGAAGTGGTTCGAGATGCCCTCGTGGAAGTCGAACATCACCGCGATGCGGAACGCCGCAGCGAGCTCGACGCGGGCCTCACGCTCATCAGCAGGTGGGTTCATCGCGCGCCTCCCCGGATCGGTTCCTCGTCAGTATGCACCTCCGCTCGTGCAGAGGTTCGCGTCCGTGGAGAGCACGGGTTCGTGACAGGATGCCTGCGCGTCCGCCTGACATCACGAACATCGACGACGAGGAACGATCCGTGAGCCACGACCCGACGGTCATCGCGACCGGAGTCACCGACCGGCGCCTGGCCGGACTCCGACGGTGGAACATCGGTCTCACGCTGTTGCACCTCGCGCAGGCAGCGCTCGTCACCGTCGTGGCCACCGACTTCGCGATCTCGGTCACGGCCTCGTTCCCGGAAGGACCGCCCGGCACGCCGGTACCGGCGCCCCAGACGTTGTTCGACGTGCGGATCGGATGGGCCGTCGCGACCTTCCTCGGCCTCGCGGCGCTCGACCACCTGCTGACCGCGACCCTCGCGCGCGGCGTGTACGAGCGCGACCTGCGCCGGGGCATCAACAGGGCCCGATGGGTGGAGTACTCGTTCAGCGCCACCCTCATGGTGGTGCTGATCGGGTTCTACTCGGGCATCACCTCGATCACCTCGGTGATCGCGGTGGCCGGCGCCAACGTGGCCATGATCTTGTTCGGGTGGATCCAGGAAGGCATGAACCCGCCGGGGCGCACGTCGACGACGATGCTCCCGTTCTGGTTCGGCACGATCGTCGGCCTCGCGCCGTGGGCCGCCATCGTGGTGAACATCGCCGGCGCCGAGACGGTGCCGGGCTTCGTGTACGGCATCGTGGTCGCCCAGTTCGTCTTCTTCTTCAGCTTCGGCCTCAACCAATGGCTGCAGTACCGGGAAGCCGGTAGATGGGCTGACTACGCCTTCGGGGAGAAGGCGTACCTCGTGCTCAGCCTCGTCGCGAAGTCGGTGCTCGCCTGGCAGATCTTCGGCGGCTCCCTCGCCGACTGAATCCGAGAACCGCGCGCCTGCGTGCGACCGGTGGTCACCGGAGCGCCACACCCCCGCCGATACACTCCGAGCCCCTGGACCCCGGCTTCGGAGGCGGATCCCTCGTGAAGGACCAGTACCAGGTCGTCGTGATCGGCGGCGGCATCGTTGGTTGCAGCGTGCTGTACCACCTCACCCTCCGAGGCCTGACCGACGTCGTGTTGATCGAGCGCGAGGAGCTCACCGCCGGCTCGACCTGGCACGCCGCAGGCGGCTTCCATGCGATGAACGCCGACACGCGCATCGCCGCGCTGCAGAAGTACACGATCGGCCTATACCCGCAGGTCGAGCAGGAATCCGGTGAGAGCGCCGGGCTGCACATGTCGGGCGGCATGGAGCTCGCCGCCACGCCCGAGCGCTGGCACTGGTTGAAGTCCGAGTTGCAATGGCTGCGCACGCAGGACACCGACGCCCACCTGCTCAGCCCCGACGAGGCCGTTGACCTCGTGCCGATCATCGATCCCGCCGGCCTCTACGGCGCGCTCTTCGACCCGCTCGAAGGCAACCTCGATCCCAACGGCGCCACGATGGCCTACGCGGGGGCCGCGAGGAAGCGCGGCGCCGAGATCGTGCGGCACAACCGGGTGCTGGCGCTCTCACGTCTCGCGAGCGGCGCCTGGCGGGTCGAGACCGAACAGGGAGACGTCACGGCCGAGCACGTCGTGAACGCCGCCGGCCTCTGGGCGCGCAGGGTCGGCGCGATGGTGGGCGTCGACCACCCGCTCGTGCCGATGCCGCACCACTTCCTCGTGACGGCCGAGGTGCCCGAGGTGGCCGCGATCGAAGGCGACATGCCTGCGGTGACCGATCTCGAAGGCTTCACCTACCTGCAACGCGAGGGCAACGGCGTCCTGCTCGGCGTCTACGAGCAGAACCCCCGCCACTGGAAGGTCGAGGGCGCGGATTGGGACTTCGGCCGGACCCTCTTCCCCGAGGAGCTCGACCGCATCATGCCGGAGCTCTCGATCGGCTTCCGGCGCTTCCCGGTGTTGCAGGACGTCGGCATCAAGCGGTGGGTGAACGGCGCGTTCACCTTCACGCCCGACGGCAACCCGCTCGTCGGTCCGGTCGCGGGCATCCCGAACTACTGGGCGGCGTGCGGATGCATGGCCGGGTTCTCGCAGGGCGCCGGCATCGGGCTCGCCCTCGCGAACTGGATCGCCGACGGCGACCCGGGCTTCGACGTCTTCGGCATGGACGTCGCGCGATTCGGCCCCTACGCCTCGAACGACCGGTACCTGCGCGCGACGACGGCGCAGTTCTATGCGCGGCGGTTCGTGATGGCGTATCCGAACGAAGAGCTCCCCGCCGGAAGGCCGTTGAAGACGACGCCCTGCTACGACGAGCTCGTCGCCGCAGGCGCGAGGTTCACGGTGAACTGGGGCCTCGAGGTGCCGCTCTACTTCGCACCCTCATCGGCCTTCGTCGAGAACGACACGCTCGGGCGGTCCAACGCCGAGCCGATCGTGGGCGAGGAGGTCGCCGCCGTGCGCACGGCGGCGGGCGCGTACGAGATCGCGCAGTACGCGCGCTACGAGGTCAGCGGAGCCGGCGCCGAGGCGTGGCTCGACCGGTTGCTCGCGTGCCGGCTGCCCCCGGTCGGCGCGATCCGGCTCGCCCCGATGCTGAACGACGCCGGACGGCTCATGGGCGACCTCACGGTCGCGCGGCTCGACGACGATCGCTACTGGCTGACCGGCTCCTACTACCTGCAGGAGTGGCACATGCGATGGTTCCGCGCGCAGCTGCCCGCCGACGGCGTCACGCTCACGAACGTCACCGACGCGTTCATGG
>DASVGA010000039.1:0-7810 GCA_036379795.1 Actinomycetota bacterium
GGCGTGTTCTCGAGCACCGCCGAGCAAGGTGTCCAGGTGCTGTCGTTCGGGAAGATCGGCGTGGCCTTCGACTTCCTGGGCGCCGACGGCACGCAGCCGGCTGTTCCGGGGCCGGCGACCGAGGCAGGTTTCGTGCCGGCTCCCGGCAATGACGCGACCGCACCGAACGACGTTGAAGGCCCGATGCTCACGAACCCCGCGGAAGTCACCGGGGTCTACATCACACCCGAGGTCATGCTGCCCGAACCCGGAGTGTGGAACGCAACCGTGACCGTGACGGCCGACGGCGGCGAGCCCATGAGCCTCGAAGCAGCCTTCACCGTCTATCCCGAGCATCGCATCCCGGCTCCCGGAGACAGGGCGCTCGCGACCGACAACCTCACGATGGGCTCCCGCAACGCTCCGGCCGTCGCGATCGACTCGCGCGCCCAGGACGGAGCCGAGGTGCCCGACCCCGAGCTGCACCGCACGACGATCGCCCAGGCCCTCGAGCAGGGGCGGCCTGCCCTCGTGCAGTTCGCCACCCCCGCGTACTGCATCAGCAGGGTCTGCGGGCCGACGGTCGAAGCGCAGCAGGCGCTCGCGCGTGAGTACCGGGGGGTGGCCGAGTTCATCCACATCGAGATCTGGCGCAAGAAGACCGCGGCGCAGGGCGTCGTGAACGACGCCGCCGCCGAGTGGCTGCTGCGCGAGGGCGACCTCACCGAGCCGTGGCTCTACCTCATCGACGCCGACGGCGTCATCGTCGAACGGTGGGGGCCGCTCTTCGACCTTCACGACGTTCGGGGTGCGCTCGAGGCGCTCCGAGACTGACGGCACCGCGCGACCCTCCGATCGCCGCACCGACCCGTACCATTGGGCCCATGGAACAACAGCCGGTCATCCCCCCGCCGCCACCCCCTCCAGGCGAGGACCAGTGCTACCGCCACCCGGGGGTGCTCACCGGCGTGCACTGCACACGATGCGGGCGCGCGATCTGTCCCGAGTGCATGATCGCGGCGCCCGTGGGCCACCACTGCCCCACCTGCGTCGCGGAGGCCCGGCGCGAGTACCGGCAGGGGCCGGGGCGGCGGGTCGCGGTCGCGAACGCCAAGGCGACCTCGGTGGCCACGGTGCTCCTGGTGCTCATGGGCGTGGGCTACGTGCTCGAGGTCGCCACCGGCGGCGCCGGATCGCTGCTCTCCGGCCCCAGGGCGATCGATCTCGTGCGGGTGGGCGCGTCGGTCGGACTCGCCCAGATCGACGACGGATTCGTGGGCATCGCCGCCGGACAGGAGTGGCGGATGATCACGGCGATCTTCCTGCATGCCGGCATCTTCCATCTGCTGATGAACGCATACGCGTTGTGGATCTTCGGACCCGTGGTTGAGCGCGAACTCGGGCGCATCCGCTTGCTCATGATCTTCCTCACGACAGGGCTCTTCGCGAGCGCGGCCTCCTACGCATTCACCCCCATCCCGGGCGCCGTGGGAGTCGGTGCCTCGGGAGCCATCTTCGGCGTCGTGGGCGCGTTCGTCGCATACAACTATCGGCACCGAGAGCTCGCGGTCGCCGCCGCGCGCCTGCGGGGGCTCGTGCCGTTCTTGATCATCAATGTGATCTTCTCGATCTCACTGCCGTTCATCGATTGGCGGGCACACCTCGGCGGTTTCGTGGCCGGCCTCGCCGCGGGCATCGTGTCGGAAGGCTGGGGAAGCCGCTCGACGCGCACGACGGTCGCGGTTGCAGGGTTCGTTGCGCTCGCGGTGGGCGCCTTCGTGCTCGCAGCCTGGAAGACGGCGCAGTACCGCGAGGCGCTTCCCGGGATCCTCTGATCGGACCGTATCGGACCACTACGGCGCGGCGGCGTCGGTGATCCCGTAGAGGTAACCCTCACGCGTGCCGAGGTAGAGCCACCCTTTCCAGACCGCCGGCGTCGACTCGATGCAACCGTCGAAATGCATGCGCCAGAGCAGCGGCGGCGGCTCCGACGGATCGGACACGTCCCAGGCGTAGAGGTCGCCCAGACAGTCGCCGAGTATCAGCACACCGTCGACGACCACGGGCGAAGCGATCGAGGGAGCCCCGACCGCGAGCTCGTGGATCACCTCGCCCGAGGCCCGGTCGACCTCCAGCACCCGGCCGGCGGCGGTCGAGAAGAAGATTAGATCGCCGTAGAGCGCCGGGGTCGACCAGCTTCCCCCCGCCCCCTCGAACCCGATCTCGGTCGCATCGATGCTCCAGACGAGCGGATCGTCGGGGCGGCGAGGGTCGAGCTTCATGAGCTGGCCCACCTCGCGCGAACGCTCGTTGAACCGCTGATACTCCGCTGCGACGTAGAGGAAGCCGCGATCGTCGATCACCACCGAGGCATCGACATCGTCCCCTACCCAGAACCGGAAGACCTGCTCCGCGCCGGTCCCACCCTCGAGCAGATCGCGGATGTCCCACCCCTGCACCAGCCCGCCGGAGTTCGCGAAGTACACGACCCCCTTCCGGTAGGAGACCGAACTCTCGATCGAGACCTCGTCGTCGCCGAGCACATCGAGCAACTCGTCGTCGAACCCCGGGATCGTCGCCACCACCTGAGGATCGACCGTGACGAGCCCCTCGTCGTCGGTGGCGCGGTTCAGCCGGATCACGTAGAGCCACCCGTTCTCCGAGCCCTCGATGAGGTGGTCGCGCACGACGAGCGGCGCACCGTCCCAGTCGTCGTTGCGCAGCGGGCGGGGAACCGTCGTGCCCGCGTCGATGCTCCAGAGGGTCTCCGGCTCCGGGCGGTCGAGCGCCACGATCCGAAGGTGCCCGTCGCGCGAGCCCGCGTAGTAGAGCGGGAAGCCGTCGGGGTCGCTCGTCGCCGAGCCCTTGGCGAGATCGCCCGTCACGAGCGGAGGCCGTACCGGCACGCCCGTCTCCCCGTCGACGAAGTGGTAGCGCCGGTCGTATGCGCCCTCGCGCACCTCGATGGCTCCACCGGCGCCCTCGATCACGTTGGGCTGGCCCGTCCACCCCGTGCCGCACCACTCGCTCAGGTCGACCGCCACGATCGATCCCGAACAGAGCTTCGTGCGCTCCGGATGCCGCCACCGGATCTCCGGGTCGAGCGGAACCGGGCCCTCGCCGTAGTAGGAGCGCGCAGCGTTGCCTCGGAAGGTGGTCAGGCCCTCGAACGAGCGGTTCGCAGGCGGAGGCGTTCGCACCGAGACGGGCCCGGGCCGCGGTGCCCCCGTCGCCCCGGTGCCGTCGTCGCGACCGAGCAGCAGCCACCCCACGACCACCACCACGACGGCCGACAGCACGCCGGCCGCGATCGCCGTCTCTCGACGACCGATCGACCCGATGCGGTCGGCCCACGCCATGCGGGTCAGACCGGCTGGCCGGCCGAGTGGTAGCTGCCGAGCACGCGCAGGAACGACGTGTGGTTGGCGACCTCGGTGAGGGCTTGCTCGACCTCGGGGGCGTCAGCGGCCGCCATGAGGTCGACGTAGAACACGTACTCGAACGGCTGTCCCCGGCGGGGCCTGGACTCGAGCTTGTGCAGGTTGATCCCGCGCTCGGCGAACGGTTGCAGCGACGCGAGCAGCGAGCCCGGACGGTCGAGCACCGCCATCACGAGCGAGGTCTTGTCGGGCCGACCGAGGTCGGGCGAACCGGTCGAGATCGCGGCGAACTTCGTGAGGTTCTCCTTCTCGGTCTGGATACGTTCCGCCAGCACGGCCAGTCCGAGCGCGCTCCCGGCTTGCACGCTCGCGATCGCCGCGTGCTCCCGGTCGGCCCGGTCGGCGATCATGCGAGCGGCCCCGGCCGTGTCGTGCACGGGCACCGGCTCGATGTGCATCGACGACAGGAACTCCTCGCACTGGGCCAGTGCCTGCCAGTGGGAATGCGCCCACCGCACCTGCTCGAGCCGGGCACCTGGCACGCCCAGTAGGGCATGATCGACCCGCACGAGCGCCTCCCCCACGATGTGGAGCATGCTGGTGTGCTGCAGGTGCTCGTAGGTCTCGTTGACCGAACCCGCCTGGGAGTTCTCCAGCGGCACGACGCCGTGGTCGGCCTCGCCGCTCGTCACCCGGGAGAAGACCAGACGCACCGTCTCGCAGGGCAGGGGGTCGGCCTCGGGGAAAAGCGACCGCACGGCGCGCTCGCTGTACGCGCCGGGCTCTCCCTGATAGGCGACCTGCATGGCCGGGAAGCCTAACAAGCCCCTCCCTGGGGGCGCCGATGATAGGCTCGCCGCCACGCGCGGTCGGCGGCCGTGCGATGGCGCCGATGCCGACCTGGGTGGAACCCGCGCATCCCGATGACGACCTCGACCCACGCTCCCGACGGCTCGCGCCTCGAACCGACACACCCTGAGACCCCGCGTTCCCGTCGCCGCACGATCCTCGGCGTCGCCGCGATCGTCATCGTGGTCGTCGTCTGCCTCGCCGCGCTCTCGGTGGTCGTGGGGTTGGGTGTCCGCGCCAACGCCGAAGCCGGGCGGGTCGCCGTCTCGCAGGGAAGGCGGGCGCTCGCCGCGGGCGACCTCGACCGGGCCTTGGAACGGTTCCGCGAAGCCGAGTCGCGGTTCGCCGACAGCCGCAACCAAGCCGCAACCGGGCTCGGGGGCCTGCTCTCGACGCTCCCGCTCGCCGGCCGGTCGTTCGACGTCGCCGAGGGCTTCTCCGTGGCCGGCGGAACGCTGGCGGGCGCGGCCGCCGACCTCACGGCGTCGATCTCCGGACTCCCCAACGGCCTCGGATCGCTCGCTCCGGCCGGTGGCCGGCTTCCGATCGAGACCCTCGAGGAGCTCGCCGACGAGATCGCAGCGGCGGCGGCGGCCGGACATCGCGCGCTCGACAGCGTGCGAGCCACGCCTTCGTCGCTGATCCCGGCGGTCGTCGCCGACGTGCGCTTCCAGGCGGAGGAGCAGGTCGGACTCGCGAGCCGAGCCCTCGACTCGGCTTCGCTGCTGATCCAGGGGCTCCCGCGGTTCGCGGGGGTGGACGGGCCGCGCCGATACATGCTCCTGGCCGAGAGCCCTTCGGAACAGCGCGGGACCGGCGGCATCTGGGGGGCCTACGCGATCCTCACCGCCGATCACGGCGCCCTGTCGGTGGGGTCGTTCGATCCGATCCTCACGCTGCCCGAAGCCGAGCCCGACGAGCTTCCCGCTCCGAACCCCGACTACCGTCGAAACTGGGACGGGTACGGCGGCGCCGGCTCGTGGCGCGACATGAACATGACCCCCGACTTCCCCTCGGCGGCCCGGGCGGCGCTCGCCAACTACGAGCTCGGCGTCGGTGAGCGTCTCGACGGCGTGATCGTCGCCGACCCGTTCGCGGTCGAGGAGATGCTGAAGGTCACCGGTCCTGTCGAGATCCCGTCGCTTGGGGTGCGCCTCGACGCGAGCTCGGTCGTCGGGTTCATGGCGAACGAGGCCTACATCCTGTACCCGGAGGCCGCCAGAGACCGCAAGGACCTGCTCGGCGCGCTGGTGGGCCTCGCGTTCGACCGCTTCCTCGACGCCCGGGGCGAGGGGGCGGACAAGATCCAAGCGATCGCGGACGCGGTCACCGGCGGTCACCTCAAGCTGTATGCCACCGACCCGGAGCTACAGCGGGGGCTCTCGTTGGCGGGCCTCGACCGAGCACTGGCGGCACCGGAAGGCAGCGATCTGCTGGCCGTGCACGTGAACAGCCGCTCGGCGAGCAAGATCGACTACTACGCGACCCGATCGATCCGCTACGAGGTCGAGCTCGGAGGCGACGAGGAGGCGTTCGCGACCACCCGGATCGAGATCCGCAACGACTCCCCCGCCTCGGGTGTGCCGGCCTACGTGATCGGCCCCGGACCCGGCATCGAGGGCCACGTGCCAGGCGACAACGTCTCGATCGTCACCGCCTCGTGTCCGGCAGCGTGCGAGCTGATCGAGGCTCAGCGCAACGGGCGTGACCGGGCGATGCGCGTCGGCGAGGAGCTCGGCCGCGCCTGGTTCCAGGACTTCTACACGACGCCGGCGGGTGAGACGTCGACGTTGCAGATCGTGACACGCCGCGACGATGCGTGGAGCGGGAACTCCTCGGGTGGGGTCTACCGCCTCACCGTGCTGCCCCAGGTCACGATCGAGCCGACGCAGATCGACATCGTCGTGCGGCCTCCCGCCGGCACCGAGATCGTGTGGACGAACGAGCCGATGCAGATCGGCGATGACGGAGCGGCGGAACTACGAACCTCGCCCTCGGGGCGGCTGGAGCTCGTCGTGCGCTTCCGCGCGCCGGCGCCCCTTCGTTGGTGGAGGAACCTCGCGCGGCTCTTCGGCTGAGCACACGCGAAAGCCCCGGGCTGGGGGTACCCGGGGCTATCGGTTGGATCGGTTCGCCGTTACGACGTACTGGCGGTGCGACGCCGCGCGACGAAGAGCGCGACGAGCCCCACGGCGACGAGCGCGACCGCCACGATCGCGGCCGTCGAAGCGCCTCCACCGGTGAACGCGGTGCCTCCACCGGCACCCTGGACCACGTCGGTGGGCGGTGGAGAGCTGGTGTAACCGGCGAAGGCGGTACCGGCGAGCATAGCCATGAAGACCATGGAGCCGGCCAAGACCGCAGCAGCCTTCCTCATGAACGTTCCCTTCGTGTTGGACACGGCACCCGCACGTCCGTGTCGCCTGATCTGGGGCCCATCATAGGTCGTTCGGGCTACGATGGGCAACCGGCCAACGGCCTATTTGGAGCTTCTCCGCGAGGCTTAGGTCCTCGCACGGGGCATGGTAGCCCCATCGGGCGGCGATGGGAAACATATCTGCAGAACGGTACCCGACCGCACCGGGAAACCGGTCAGGCACGACGCCCTCGCTCCCGCAGCAGCTGGCGAGCGAACAGCATCACGAACCTGGGGTTCTGCTTCAGGTAGCGGCGCCAGAGCCGTCGGGGCTCGGAGACGAGCCGGAAGGCCCACTCGAGGCCGATCCGCTGCAGGAGCCGTGGGGCCTGCCGCTTCGAGCCCGCCAGGAAGTCGAACGCCGCGCCCACGCCGATCGAGACGACGGGCAGGCGATCGCGGTGCTCGGCCATCCATCGTTCCTGCTTCGGGCAGCCGAGGCCGACGAACAGCACCTGCACGCCCGCGCCGAGGATCGCCGAGACGATCTCAGCGTCCTCCTCGGGTGTGAGGGGCCGGAAGGGAGGGCTGTACGCGTAGGCGACCCGCAGCGACGGCCAGCGTTCGGCCGAGATCCGCCCGAGCGCGGAGAGCGTGTGCTCGTCGCCACCGTAGAACCCCACGGCGATGCCGCGCTCCTCCGCCCGGGCCAGCAGCAGCGGCGTGAGTTGGGGGCCGCAGACCCGTGTCGCGCCCTCGACACCGAGGAGCGAGAGCGCCCAGACGAGCGGCATGCCGTCGGGGGTCACCAGATCGCACCCGTTCATCACCCGGCGGAACGAGTCGTCGTCGTAGGACTCCATGACGTTGTTGACGGTGGCGACCCCCACCGTGCGAGGGACGGGTTCGCCCGCCCAGGCGACGATCGTGTCCACCGCGTCGTCGTAGCCATCGGGGGCGTCGACGCGCATGCCGAGCACGTCACGGCTCTCGACGGCAGGTCGGGTCCCCGCCGGCGCCGACGTCTCGGGCACCTACCGCGCTCCCTTGCGCCCGAGCACGACGCCGACCGTGCGGAGCATGATGTAGAGGTCCAGCAACAACGACCAGTTCTCGATGTAGAACAGATCCTGCTGGATCGCTTCCTCGGCGCTCACGTCGCTCCGCCCGTTGACCTGCCACCAGCCGGTGAGACCGGTGCGCACGTCGTGGCGCGGTCCGAGCATCTCCGGGTTCGCTCCCACCT
>DASVGA010000040.1:0-3319 GCA_036379795.1 Actinomycetota bacterium
ACAGCACCGGGTCGGCTCGCGGGGCGGTCCACCGCACCACCAGCCACGCGGCCACGAAGGCCGCGCACATCACGGTGCCGTACACGGCCATGTCCCGCGGGGTCTTGCCGTTGAGCCCGAGGCCGGCCATCGCGTAGGCCACGAGCGAGATCAGCAGAGCGACGATGAGCAGACCGAGCCCGGTCACGGGGCGACGTGGTGCATCCGTCGTGGGGACAGCTGCTTCGCTCACGGCGAGTCTCCACCACCGCGTTCCGCCGCAGCCTTCGCCTTCAGATCGGCACGGATCTGGGCGATCCGCTCGAACGCTTCCTGCTCGCTCTCGACCGTGATGCCCTGGGCGAGGTCGCGATAGAGCTCCAGCTGTGCCACCTCGCCGGCCGGCAGGTCGTCGAACTGCGCCGCGACGCTCGACAGCGAGATGCCGAACGGCTCGGCGGGGATGCCGTTGAAGACCGCGACCCTCCCCCCGGACTCACCCACGTACCACTGTCGCTCGACGTAGGCGCGCACGGCGAACAGCGCCGCCACGACGATCACGAGCCCGATCAGCACACCGGCGACGACACGCTTCCAGTCGATGCGGCGTGACGGGGCCGGGAGCTCACCCGGGGGCGGGTCGCTTTCCTCGTTGTGGGCGTCGAGCACGAGCACCGTGATGTTGTCGACGCCGCCGGCGCGGTTCGCGGCCTTGACCAGGCGGTCGGCCGCCCGCTGCGGGTCGGGCTCGGCCTCCAGGATCGCCTGGATCTGCGGCTCGGCCACCATGCCGGTGAGCCCGTCGCTGCAGATCAGCACCCGGTCCTCGTCGAGCAGGGGGATCGTGTCCTCGTCGACCTGCACGGTGGGTTCGGTGCCGAGCGAACGGGTGACGACGTTGCGATGTGGATGCACCGCGGCTTCTTCGCGGGTGATCTCGCCAGCCTTGACCATGCGGGCCACGAGCGTGTGGTCGTGCGTGATCTGGCGCAGCGCGCCGGCACGCAGCAGGTAGGCGCGACTGTCGCCGACGTGCGCGAGTTGCGCGGTGCCGCGGTCGACGACGACGGCCGTGAGTGTCGTGCCCATGCCGCTCACCCGCTGATCCGCCGTGGAACGCTCGTAGACGGCGCGGTTCGCCTCGCGAACACGTTCGGCGAGCGATGCGTCGTCCTGATGCAGCATCGACTCGATCGTCTCGAGCGCGAGCCTGGATGCGACGTCGCCGCCCCGGTGACCCCCCATGCCGTCGGCCACCGCGTAGAGCGGCGCTTCCACCAGGAACGAGTCCTCGTTGACCTCGCGCACCCTTCCGAGGTCGGTGGCGGCGCCCGCCTCGATCTTCACCGTCGGAGCTCCATGATCGTCGTGCCCGTGCGGATGCGATCGCCCGGCTGCACCATGGCGGGCGCTCCGAGGCGCTGATCGTTCACGAACGTGCCGTTCGTGGATCCGAGGTCCTCGACGTACCACGAGCCGTTCTTCGCGAACAGCCGCGCGTGCTGCTGCGAGACGAACGTGTCGTCGAGCGCGAGTTCGCACTCCGCCGCGCGGCCGATGACCATGTTGCCGCTCACCGCGACGGTGCGCGGCTTCGAGCCCTCGGCGTGGATCACCACGGCCGACGGTCCCGGCGGCGTCACCGGCTCCGCGGCTGCGCCGCCCTTACGCGACCGGCGGGTTCGCGGTGCGGTCTCGACCGTGAGCCCGCGCACGGCCCAGCGCATCGAACGCCAGATGAACAGCAGCAGCAGGGCGAACAACCCGTACTTCAGGCCGGACAGGGCGAACGGGGTCACGCTCTGGGCGAACACCTCAGCCCCTCCTGAACACGAGCACGGTGGTGCCGATCGAGATGCGATCGCCCTCGTCGAGCGTCGCGGATTGCACGACGTGGCCGTTCACCTCGGTGCCGTTGGTGGAGCCGAGGTCGGTGAGCACCGCGACCCCGTCGGTCAGTCGGATCTGGGCGTGGCGCCTCGAAGCCCCCTTGTCGGCGAGTGCGACCTCGCACTGCGGCAGGCGTCCGATCGTGGTCACCTCGCCGGTGAGCGCGACGGTTCGTTCGCGACCGCGTTCGCGAACGATCAGGACCGGCGCCGGCGCCGACGCAGGCTCGATGCGCTCCGGGCCCTCGACGAGGGTCGCGACGCATCCGATGTCGCCCTTCTTCAGCCGGTCGTCGGTCTCGAACGTCACCTCGGGTGGCCCCACGAGTCCCCACCCGCGCTCGCTCGCGTTCTCCAGCATGACCGAGCCGAGCTCCGATGCGATCGCGCTCTCGGCGTGCGCGAGCCGCTCGTGGTCGCCGGGCGAGAGC
The DNA here is from genome assembly GCA_036379795.1 of Actinomycetota bacterium. Taxonomy (GTDB): domain Bacteria; phylum Actinomycetota; class UBA4738; order UBA4738; family HRBIN12; genus JAOUEA01. Next base: position 2,300 of record DASVGA010000040.1, read on the forward strand.
GAGAACCGGAAGTGGTTGGGCGCCCACACCTCGTTCACGCCGACGGTGCGACCCGCATCCATCTCCTTGATCAAGCGCTTCGCGAGCTCGACCGGCTGCACGCCGGAGCGGAACGTCTTGGAGAAGAGGCCCTCGACGAGGCCGCCGAGACGTCGTTCGAAGTCGCGGAGGTTGGGCATCTGCGCATCGGCGGGGCGGCGGGTGCCCCGTTCCCGGCGCCTATGTTACGACCGAGGCTGTTGCGAACCGGTGTCCGACGCACGTCCGTGTTCGCCCAACGGATCGGAGAATCCGAACCGCTCGTCGGGTGGAAGCTTGCCCCACCGCCACTCACGGATGGCCCAGTAGGTGCGGCGGGCGAACATCAGAACCGACACAGCCGACAGGAAGCGCAGGGTGGCCGAGGGTGACATCGCCAGGTAGCCGCTGAGCACGCCCACCGACGAGGTGAGGATCCAGGTGGCAAAGGCGACTGAGCCGACGACGGCCGTGAGCCGCATCACCTCGTCGAGATCGAATCGATGTGCGTGCGGCTCGATGTGATCCCTCCGGTCGCTCATCATGCATCGGGTATCGGCGGCTACCCCGTTCCGGGTACATGGGTCGAAGGGCGGGAAGCGCGCCGCCCGCGGGGGAAGCCCCGCGCAGGTGGGCTTGTTACCATCTGCGTCCTCGGTCCTCATCCACTCGGGCGAGTGGCGGAATTGGCAGACGCGCAGGATTCAGGTTCCTGTGTCCGAAAGGACGTGGGGGTTCAACTCCCCCCTCGCCCACCAGCTCTGACCTGCATCGCTTGCTGTCCGTCGGTCCTCGTGCGAAAGGTGCTGGCTCCCCGACGGTGCCTCGAGCGAGGTGCTCTACCCACGCCGAAGGCGTACCGGTCCTCGCTTCGATCCGTACGGATTTCGGGGATTCCACGCGTCGCCGGTCCCCGTAGCCTCGGGCTGACGATCGAGTACCGAGTGAGAGGAGGGAACCATGGGCACGAAGGCCGAGAAGATCAGGGTCTCAGCCCGACCG
>DASVGA010000041.1:0-5033 GCA_036379795.1 Actinomycetota bacterium
CCTCACCGTCGAAGGCGAGATCCATGTCGACCACGTGGATCCAACGGGCACCCGCCCCCGCGTAGGAGCGAGCGGCTGAGACCGGGTCGCCACCGAACGCCTCGATCGGCTCCGGCCCACGCGGACTGTACGCGGCCAGCCGGCCACGGGAGACATCGATCGCCGGCAGTACCTCGAAGGCCATGAGCGCCAACGCTACGCGCCGAGCGCAGCACCGAGGCCCGGGTCGCGTTCCACCCGCGCGGCATCGCCGCCGAGCAACGAGCGGAGCTCCCCCAGCAAGGGTCCACTGGGGTGCACGCGGAACGAGCCGACCTCGAGGGGCGTGATGCCCGCCGAGGAGAGGAAGCGCACCCGCACGGGCGCCCCACCGGGGTGCCCCTCGAACAGCTCCTTCAGCTTGGCGAGCACCGCCGGCGTGCACGCGGGCGCCGGAAGGTCGACCACCAGCGCGTCGGGGGCGACGGCGCTCGGAGCCGCAGAGCCGAGATCGGGCTCGCGGACCTCGGTCGCGCGGATCTGCAGCTCGCGCCCGCGCAGGTCGATGCGCCCGGTCGCGAGCACGATGCGGTCGGTTTCGATCATGCCCGGCACGGCCTCGTACACGCTCGGGAACGCCACCACACCCACGCCGCCCGCAAGCCCCTCGAGGCGGAACTGGGCGTAAGGCTCTCCTCGCTTCGTGTACTTGCGCGCGACCGCGCCGATGATGCCGCCGATCGTGACGAGGTCGCCGTCGCCGAGGGACTCGAGATCGGCGATCTCATGGGTGCACGCGGCCGAGAGCGCCTCACGCACCCCGAGCAGGGGATGGTCGGTCACGAACTGGCCGAGCATCTCCTTCTCGAGGCGCAGCAGCGTACGTGAGTCGAACTCCTCGGCGTCGAGCACCGATTCGTCGATCGCACGGGCGTCGCCCTCGGCCTCATCGCCACCGGCCGGACCGAAGAGCGAGAACTGCCCCGCCGCCTCCGCCTTGCGCTCGGCGAGGATCGGGGCAGACACGGCGTCGTGGCCGAGCAGCAGACCTTGCCGCGTGTACCCGAGCGAGTCGAACGCGCCCGCCTGGATCAGGGACTCGATCACGCGTTTGGTCAGCACGCCCGGCTCGACCTTGCGGCAGAAGTCGGAGAACGAGGTGAACGCCCCCTCGGATCGCCGGGCATCGATGATCTTCGCGACGGCGCCCTCACCCACGTTGCGCACGGCCGACAACCCGTAGCGGATCGCCGGCTGCCCACCCGGCGCCGGCGCGAAGTCGGTCTCCGAGCCGTTCACGTCGGGCGGCAGCACCTCGATCTGCATACCCCGGCATGCGTACAGGTAGTAGGGCTTGCGGTCCTTGTCGTCCTTGACCGACGTGAGGATCGAGGCCATGTACTCGACCGGGTGATGCGCCATGAGGTAGGCGGTCTGGTAGGCGACGTATCCGTAGGCGCACGCGTGCGAGGCGTTGAATCCGTAGTCGGCGAACGGCACGATCATGTCGAACATGTCGGCCGCGAGCTTCTGCGTGTAGCCCTTGTCGACCGCCCCGGCGATGAACTTCTCCTTGAAGGGCATCAGCACGGCGAGCTTCTTCTTGCCCATGGCCTTGCGCAGCGTGTCGGCCTCGCCCATCGTGAACCCGGCGAGGGTCACCGCGACCTGCATGACCTGTTCCTGGTAGATCATGACGCCGTAGGTGTCGCGCAGGATCGGCTCGAGGTCGTCGTGGGGATACGTCACCTTGCGACGCCCGTGCTTGCGCTCGGCGTACTCGGTGTGCAGTCCGCTGTTGAGCGGGCCCGGCCGGTAGAGCGCCACGAGCGCCATGAGGTCCTCGAACCGGTCGGGCTTCAGCACCTTGATCAGGTTGCGCATGCCCGCCGATTCCATCTGGAAGACTCCGGTGGTCTCGGCGCGCTGCAGCATCTGGTAGGTCGCGTCGTCGTCGAGCGAGACATGATCGATGTCGAGGTCGACGCCCCGGACCCGCAGATGCCGAAGCGTGTCCTCGATCACGCTCAGGTTGCGCAGCCCGAGGAAGTCCATCTTCAGCAGGCCGAGCGCCTCGACCCCGTTCATGTCGAACTGGGTGACGACCTTCTTCGAATCGTCGCGTGAGTCTTTGGAGAGCTTGAGCGGCAGGTAGTTCACGAGCGGCGCGTCACCGATCACGACGCCCGCGGCGTGCACCGAGTCCTCGCGTCGAAGGCCTTCGAGCGCTCTCGCGGTCTCGATGATCTCCTTGGCCTCCGGCTCGCGCTCGTAGGCGTTCGCGAGATCGGGTGCGAGCGTGAGCGCCACGTCGATCGAGTAATCACGGCCCATGACCGCCGCCGGGTACATCTTGCACAGGCGGTCGCCCACGATCGGCGGGAAGCCCAGCACGCGTGCTGCGTCGCGGATGCCCTGTTTGCCCTTGATCGTCTGGAACGTGACGATCTGGGCCACGTGGTCGGCGCCGTAGGTCTCGGTCGCGTACCGGATGACCTCGTCGCGGCGGCGCTCGTCGAAGTCCATGTCGATGTCGGGCATCTGGATGCGGTCGGGATTCAGGAACCGCTCGAACAACAGCCCGTACCGCAGCGGGTCGAGGTCGGTGATGCGCAGGGCGTAGCTCACGACCGAGCCTGCAGCCGAGCCGCGGCCCGGACCGACCCTGATCCCCTGCTCCCGCGCATAGCGGATCAGGTCCCACACGATCAGGAAGTAGCCCCCGAACCCCATCGAGGTGATCACGTCGAGCTCGTGGTCGATGCGCTCGCGGATCTCCGACGTGATCTCACCGTAGCGTTCTGCAGCTCCGCGCTCCACGAGGGTACGCAGGTACGTGTCGCGATCGATGCCGCCGGGCGTGACGAACCGCGGCAGGTGGTAGCGCTGGTCGGCCGGGGCCCGCTCGCCGTAGACGAGGTCGAGCTCGACGCTGTCGGCGATGTCGAGCGTCGCGTCGCAGACCTCGGGCGTCTCGGCGAAGAGGGCTCGCATCTCCTCGGGGCTCTTCAGGTAGAACTCGTCGGAGTCGAACTTCAGGCGCTTCAGATCGGTCTGCACCTTCTGCTGCTGGATGCAGAGCAGCACGTCGTGGGGCTTCGCGTCTTCCTTCAGGGTGTAGTGCAGGTCGTTGGTGGCGACGACCGGGATGCCGAGCGCCCGCCCCAGGTCGAACTGACGGCGCAGGATCGTGTGCTGGTCAGCGATGCCGTGATCCTGCACCTCGATGTAGTAGTTGCCGGCGCCGAAGATGTCGCGGTATTCCGCGGCGGCGGCCCGAGCCCGGTCCTCCTGGCCGTTCAGCAGCCGCATCGAGACCTCGCTCGACAGGCATCCGGACAGGCACGTGAGGCCGTCGGCGTGCTCGGCCATGAGCTGCTTGTCCATGCGGGGGCGGTGGTAGAAGCCCTCGAGGTAGGCAGCCGAGACGAGCTTCAGCAGGTTGCGGTATCCGGTCTCGTCGCGGGCGAGCAAGGTGAGGTGGTGGTACTTCTCCTCGCTCTCCCCCGGCTGGCGGTCGAAGCGCGAGCCGGGCGCGACGTAGGCCTCGACGCCGATGATCGGCTTGACGCCCGCCTCACGGGCCGCCTCGAAGAACCGTAGGGCGCCGAACATGGAGCCGTGATCGGTGACGGCGATCGCCTGCATGCCCAGGCGTTGCGCCTCGGAGAAGATCGTCGGCGCTCCCGGATTGGATGCCGGGGCTTCGATGCGAGCGGCGCCGTCGAGCAGGGAGTACTCGGAGTGGACGTGGAGGTGGACGAAGCTGTCGCTGCGTTCGGTCATGGCTCCCCGCGAACCGGGAAGTTATCCACCGAGATGGATCGCGCGGTGGATAACTTACATGCGTGTGATTCCGAAGGAGGCAAACCTACGCTCGGGCTCGGGGGACGTCAAGGTTCCAGGTCGCGGGCCGTGGCGAGGGCGCGGTCGAGCTCGGAAGGCAGCGGCTCCTCGAGCTCGATCCGCTCGCCTGTGATGGGGTGATCGAGGCCGAGACGCCAGGAGTGCAGGAAGGGCCGCTCGAGGCCGAGCGCCGTCGCGCGGTCGCCCCCTCCCCCGTAGGCCTTGTCGCCCACGATCGGGTGTCCGATGGCCTGTAGGTGGACCCTGATCTGGTGGGTCCGGCCGGTTCGGGGCGACGCCTCCAGCAAGGTGAGGCCCTCGAGGCGCTCCCGCACCTCGAAGGTCGTTTCGGCTGCGCGACCTTCGCTCCGATCGACCACGACGCGCTCCGACCGGCGTCCCAGCGGCGCGTCGACCGTGAAGGTGTCGTGCTCCAGCGCGCCGCGCACCAAGGCGAGGTAGCGCCGATCGACCTCGTGGTGACGCAGCATCTGCGAGAGCGCTTCGTGCGCCGCGTCCGTCTTCGCGACGAGCATGAGTCCCGAGGTGCCCACATCGAGCCGATGCACGATCCCCGGTCGCAGCTCGCCGCCCGCGCTCGAGAGCGGCACCCCCATGCCGAGCAGACGGTTGACCAGCGTGCCCGATCGCCGCTGCTCGGTCGGGTGGGTGACGAGTCCGGCCGGCTTCGCCACCACGAGCAGGTGTTCGTCCTGGTAGCGCACGGGTACCGCGGGGCCTTCGGCCTCGAGTGGAGCGGGCTCGATGAGCTCGATCGCGATTTGCTCCCCTCCCCGGAGCCGGAACGACTTGGCGCGGGCGACTCCGTCGACCGTGACCCGCCCGGCGGCGATCGCCCGCTGCACGTCGGCGCGAGGGGCACCGGAGAGCCGGGTCGCGACCACGTCGAGCCGGCCGGCTTCCGCGACGAGGGGCTCAGCGGTCACGGGCCGTGGAAGGGTCGTGGCCCGCTGGGTCGGGCATCGCCAGGTCGGGCATCGCTGGCTCGGGCGGCGCTGGGTCGGGCGGCGCCGGATCGGGCTCGCGGGGCGCGTGATCCCCCAGGAACGACGCCACCGCCAGCACCACCGCGCCGATCACGATGGCCGTGTCGGCGAGGTTGAACACCGGCCAGATCTGCAGGTCGATGAAGTCCACCACGTGTCCGTCGAAGCGCTCCCCCCTCGTCAAACGATCGGTCAGGTTGC
>DASVGA010000042.1:0-8147 GCA_036379795.1 Actinomycetota bacterium
CTTCTGTGCCCGTCACGCCGACCGGATCACCGGAGGCGTGTCACCTCGAAAGGCTGGCGACGGTCGCGACCGCGACCCCGCCGCGCGAATCCTTTCGGTTGACCGGACCACCGGAGGCCGAGATCCAAGGCCACCGGCATGCGGCCGGTCCATCGAAAGGAGCACCGATGTTCACCCTCTCGCGACGCTTCGGAGCGTCGGCCCCTCGGGCGCGAACCATCGCCCTCGCCCTCGTTGCCGTCACCGTCTTGGCTGCATGCTCGTCGGCGCAAGGTGGCGAGAGTGCCACCAACGCCTCGGGTACTTGCGAGCCTGCCGAGACCCCGGTGATCAACTTCGCCGCGTACAGCACACCGCGTGAGGCGTACGGCAAGATCATCCCGGCCTTCGTCTCGCAGTGGAAGGAAGACCACGACGATCAGAACGTGATCTTCCAGGAGTCCTACCAGGGCTCGACCACCCAGGCGGCGAACGTCATCGCCGGCTACGAGGCCGACGTGGTCGCGCTCTCGCTCGCCCCCGACGTGGACCAGATCGCCGACGCCGGCATCATCACCCACGACTGGACCGACACGACCGACGCCGGCATGGTGTCGAGCTCGGTGGTCGTCTTCGACGTTCGCCCCGGGAACCCGCTCGGCATCGCGGACTGGGACGACCTGGCCGGGGACGTCGAGATCCTCACCCCCGACCCCGCGTCGAGTGGCGGCGCTCGCTGGAACCTCGTCTCCTTGTGGGGCGCGGCGCTTCGCGGCTACGCCGGTGTGGATGAGGGCGACGAGGTTGGAGCGACGTCACTGATGCAGGACGTGCTCGGCAACGTGATCGTCTTCGACAAGAACGCCCGTGACTCCATCCAGAACTTCGAGGCCGGCAACGGCGACGTGGCGATCACCTACGAGAACGAGGTCCTCACCGCGCAGGAGGCTGGCCTCGACGACGAGGCCGTGTACCCCCCATCGACGGTGCTGATCGAGAACCCGGTCGCCGTCGTCGACACATGGGTCGACGAGCACTGCGTGCGAGAGGTGGCCGAGGCGTTCGTCGAGTACCTGCACTCGCCCGAGGCCAAGGAGATCTTCACCGAGGTCGGTTTCCTGCGCTCGACGGACGTGAAGGAAGCCCAGAAGGGTGGAGGCCAGTTCCCCGCGATCGAGGACCTCTTCACGGTCGAGGAGATCGGCGGCTGGGACGCCCTGAACGACCGGTTGTTCAGCGACAGCGGCATCGTCACTCAGGCGATCGCCGGCTGACCGGACGGTCCAACACGGAAGGACCTCCAGACGACGATGAGCAGCGCCGCGCAAGTCACCATCGAACGCAGTCGGACCCGGCTCTCTCCGCGGTCAGCTGCACGGCTGCGACGACTCACCTTGCGCGGCGTTGCCATCGTCTACCTCGGGGCGATGGTGGCCCTGCCCGTCACGGCAGTCGTCGTGAAGGGCTTCGGAGACGGCCTCGAAGGGTTGCGCACTGCGCTCGGGGTGCCGGGCGCGGTGGCAGCCATCCGACTCACACTGATCACGTCCGCCCTCGCTGCGCTGATCAATGCGGTGATGGGCACGATGCTCGCCTACGTGCTCGTTCGGTTCTCGTTCCCGGGGAAGCGGCTGCTCTCGGCCGTCGTCGACCTGCCGCTCGCCATCCCGACCCTCGTCACCGGGGTGATGCTCGTGGCCCTGTACGGGCCCGCATCGCCGATCGGCGGTGTCCTCGATCGCCTCGGCATCCAGGTGATCTTCACGCCGATCGCGATCATGCTCGCCCTGCTCGTCGTGACTCTGCCCCTGGTCGTGCGAAGCGTGCAGCCGGTGCTGCAGGAGCTCGACGACGCCGAGGAGGAAGCGGCGGCCACCCTCGGTGCAACCAGCTTCACCACGTTCCGGAAGGTCGTGCTGCCGGCTATCCGAGTGGCCATCGTGGGTGGCACGCTGTTGACCTTCGCTCGCTGCCTCGGGGAGTTCGGCAGCGTGGTGCTCGTCGCGGGCAACCGGGCGGGGGAGACACTCACGGCGCCCGTATTCATCTTCCAGCTCGCGAACCAGTTCCGCCCGATCGAGGCTGCTGCCGTCGCGACGCTGCTGTTCGCACTCTCGTTCGTGCTCGTGCTGGTGACCGCTCGCCTGCTCAAGCGGAAGGAGGACGACGCATGAGGACCCCCTCCGAAAGCCCCACCGTCCCCCTTCCCGGCGGCGGTCGCCGGCGCCTCGTCCGCGGCGGGATCGTGACGGCGTGCATCGTGTACGTCGGCATCCTGCTGCTCCTGCCCCTCGTGGGCATCGTCATCACTGCCCTCGAGCCAGGGTGGTCGAAAGTCGCCGAAACGTTCTCACGACCCGACGTGCGGCATGCCTTCGTCCTCACCGGTGTCATCACCGTGATCACAGCAGTCGTGACGACGGTCTTCGGTGCGATCACCGCATGGGTGCTCGTGCGTCAACGGTTCGTGGGCAAGTCGCTACTCAACGCCCTCGTTGACCTGCCATTCGCGCTGTCGCCAGTGACCGTCGGGCTCGCCGCGGTGATCCTGTTCGGGGCCGGCGGGTGGCTCAAGCCGTTCTTCGATGCCCGAGGCATCTCGATCATCTTCGCTCTGCCCTCCATGGTGCTCGTGACGATCTTCATCTGTATCCCATTCACGATCCGTGAGGTTGTGCCGGTGCTTCAGGAGATCGGCAAGGATGAGGAGGACGCCGCCCGAACCCTCGGTGCGTCGATCCTGCAGACGTGGCGGAAGGTCACCCTGCCAAACATCCGGTGGGGGATCCTGTACGGCGTGGCGCTCACGATCGCGCGCTCGATCGGTGAGATCGGCGCTGTGCTCATCGTGAGCGGACTGATCAAAGGCAAGACCGAGACCGCAACCCTGTTCATCTTTACCGCCATCGAGGAGCGTGAACAGTCGGAGGCCTACATCGTCGCCCTGACTCTCGCTGCGGTGTCGATCGTGCTGCTCGTCGGGATCGAAACGGCGAGACATCGCATCGAAGGAAGGAAGGTACGCACATGAGCACGCCGATCGTGGTGCAGCAGCTGACCAAGAGATTCGGCTCGTTCGAAGCGGTGAGCGACGTCTCGTTCACCGCTCCCGGTGGCGCCATCACAGCGCTCCTCGGGCCGTCGGGGTCGGGCAAGAGCACGGTCCTGCGGATGATCGCCGGGCTAGAGAACCCCACCGAGGGCCGCATCTTCATGGGCGACGTCGAGCTCACCCCGAAGAGCGTGCAGGAGCGGCGCGTTGGCTTCGTGTTCCAGCACTACGCGTTGTTCCGGCACATGACCGTCGCACAGAACGTGGAGTTCGGGCTTGCCGTACGCAAGCAGGCGAAAGGCGACAGGAAAGCCCGGGTCGACGAGCTCCTCGACCTCGTACAGCTCTCACATTTCGCCAGACGCTACCCCGACCAGCTCTCAGGGGGTCAGCGCCAGCGTGTGGCGCTCGCCCGTGCGCTAGCCCCTCGTCCCGAGGTGCTGTTGCTCGACGAGCCGTTCGGCGCGCTCGATGCGAGAGTGCGTCAAGACCTTCGGCAGTGGCTCGACGAGCTCCATCGTGAACTCGGCGTGACCAGCTTGCTCGTCACGCATGACCAAGAGGAAGCGTTGGAGCTCGCGAATCAGATCGTCGTGATGCATGAAGGCCATGTACAGCAGGTCGGCTCCCCCAGCGAGATCTATGACGAGCCGAAGACGCCGTTCGTGGCCGGGTTCGTGGGAGCCGCGAACGTGCTCCACGGCGTCGTTGAGGGAGGACACGTTCACCTTGGTGCCTTCCGGCTTCCAGGTGCAGATCATCTGGCCGAAGGCTCGGAGGCCACGGCGTTCGTTCGTCCGCACGACGTGCGCGTCACCCCGAAGGGATCGAACGGTCACGGTCGCGGCGATGGGTCGCTCGCCATCGGGCGCATCGAGCGGATCTCTTCGCTCGGCTGGCTGGCAAGGCTGACGATCCGGCTCGACGGTGGCGGGGACCACACGCTGGTCGCACACGTGCCGCAGGGCGAGCTCGCCGGTGCGACCGAGGGCGATCTCGTCAGCGTGGACATGCGCAACCCGAAGGCCTTCGACCACGATGAGGGATCGACCCTCACGCCGTGACGCCGCTTCGAGCCGTGGAGGGTAGCGGTTCGCCGGGCGCGGAGATCCCGGCCGACGTGGTGACCTTCGCTGCGCTGCCTGCGGAGCAGCGGGCCCTCTTGCTGCACGTGCAGGAGCTGCTCGGCGGCATCGCGTACGGCACCGTCGTGCTCGTGCTGCAAGACGGGAAGGTGATCCAGGTCGAGACCTCGGAGAAGATCAGGCTGAAGTAGCGGCGGGTCAGTTGCCGCAGGCGCAGCCGCCACCGCAGCACCCGCCGCTCCCGGCGGGTGCGGACGTGATCGGAGCGGCAGCCGTCGCTCCCGCGGTCGTGGCGAAGGAGAACCGCCTGCGCACGCGGTCGGCGCCGCACGACGGACATGCGAGCGCCACATCGACCGAGGCGCCCATCGGACGGCGTTCCTCGAAATGGTGCTCGCACGCGAGGCAGAGGTACTCGTAGACCGCCATGGTCGTGAGCATAGCGCGGGTTCGGGGTCGTTCGCGACCGTCAGCTCGTGCGCCCGGTCATGCGATGGCCCACCGCGGTGGCGGCCTCGAGCACGCGTCGTCCGAGCCGGGGAAGATCTCTCGCCGGCACCCGGTAGGCGGGTCCCGAGGTACTCACTGCGGCCACGGCTTTGCCGTCGACCATGACCGGGGCGGCGACAGTGACCAGACCGTCCTCGAGCTCACCCGTGCTCGTGGCGTATCCGCGTCGGCGAACTTCGTCGAGCACGGCGCGTAGCGTGGCAGGGTCGGTGATCGTGCGATCGGTGAGCGGCTCGAGCGTGCGGCGCAGCAGCGACTCGCGGGCGCGGTCGTGACCGAAGGCGAGCATCGCCTTGCCGCTCGAGCTCGCGTGCACCGGGCTCCGCCTGCCGACCCAGCTCGCCATCACTACCGTCTGTACGGGCGTGACCTGGTCGACGTAGACCACGTGGAACCGATCGAGGATCGCGAGGTTCGCGGTCTCCGACGTCGCAGCCGAGAGCTGCTCGAGCTCGGGTCGCGCCTGGCTCACCACCGGGAGCCTCGCCACCGCAGTGGCTGCCAGGCCCACCAAACGCGGGCCGATGCGGTAGCGGAGCGAGATGGGATCACGCTCGACCATGCCGCTCGACGCGAGCGTTCCGAGCAACCGCGACGCCGTCGACCGGTGCACGCCGAGCGCTCGGGCGACATCGGAGACACCGAGCCCCTCGGGAGCGGCCCCCAGGCGGTCGAGCAGCAGCACGACCCGGTCGGCGCCGTCGGTCACGCGCATCCAGCCGAGTGTAGCTGCGTTGCCTCCACGGCACGACCGGGCTTGTCCGGGTGCGACCGTGTCCCTAGCCTCGCCGCCGACGACACGCTGACGATCGCACACCCCGGCACCTCGAAAGGATCGATCGTGACCGACGGCAACCCATTCGACGTCGACGGCGTCTGGCTGAAGAGCGCCTTCCACACGCACACCACGCGGTCCGACGGAGAGCTCGACCCGGCCGCGCACGTTCGCCACCACGAGTGGGCGGGGTTCGACGTGTGCACGATCACCGACCACTGGACCTTGACGCACGAGCCTTCCACGAAGCACTGTCTCGTGATCACGGGCGCCGAGCTCGCGGCGGATCCATACGGTGCAGCCCTGACCGACAGTGAGATCCTCGCGATCGGCATCTCCGAGATCCCCGAGGACCCGGGTGGTGACCGGGCGAGGTGGGGGCCGATCGAGGCCTACCACTACAAGACCTTCCCGGACCTCTCGACGGCCGCCCGATGCATCGCCGACCAGGGTGGTGTGTCGTTCGTCGCGCACCCCTACTGGAGCGGCATGCCGCTCGAGACCCTGCTCGCCGCCGAGGGCACGCACGGGCTCGAGCTGTTCAACTCGAGCGCCGAGCGCGAGAACCTGCGGGGCGACTCGTCCTACGTGTGGGATCAGTGCCTCGAGCGCGGCCATCGGCTGTGGGGCTTCGCGACCGACGACTGTCACTACCCGGGGTTCGACATCGGCGACGCGTACACGATGGTGCGCGCGGCGGAGCGCACCGAGGAAGCCGTGCTCGAGGCGCTCAGGCGTGGACACCACTACGCGACGAGCGGCCCCACGCTTCACGACGTGGCCGTCGACGGTGATGCGATCGAGGTGCGGTGCAGCCCGGCGCGCGCGATGGTGTTGGTCTCACGCTACGAGACCGGCTGGGCAGTGATCGCGGGCGATCGCAACCGCCAGGAAGACGCGCGCGTGCTCGAACGCGGCGACCACGACCTCGTGGTGCGAGCCCGGTTCGAGCCGCCGATGCAGCTCGAGTACCGGCGGGTGGTCATCGAGGACGAGCATGGACGACGGGCATGGTCGAATCCGATCTGAGCGCCGATCTCGCCTTCGCGCATGAGCTCGCCGATGCTGCGGCCACCGTGACGCTGCCGTGGTTCGGCCACCGCCTGCCCGTGGAGCTCAAGGAGGACGCGACGCCGGTCACCGAGGTCGATCGACGGGCGGAACAGGCCATCAGGGACGCCATCCACGCCCGTCACCCCGCCGACGCCGTGCTCGGCGAGGAGCACGGGCTGCAGGAAGGTGCCAACGGCCGGCGTTGGGTGATCGATCCGGTCGACGGCACGAAGCTCTACGCCGAGGGCATCCCGCTGTGGACGACGCTGATCGCGCTGGAGATCGACGGTGTGCCGGTGGTCGGCGTGGCCGACGCGCCGGCGATCGGTGACCGATATCACGCGGTCAGGGGCGAGGGCGCGTGGCGCGGAGACCGCCGGCTCCACGTGTCCGACGTGAGCTCCCTGGCCGGATCGTTCCTCGCGCATTCGGCCATCGAGGAATGGATCGCCGGCGGCGAGGGCGAGTTCCTGCTCGGGGTCGCCGGCCGAGCCAGGCGTACCCGGGGACTCAGCGACGCGTGGGCACACCTGTTGGTCGCGCAAGGCTCGGTCGAGGTGCTGCTCGAGCACGAACCGTGCCAGGCGTGGGATTGGGCGGCGACCGGGCTCATCGTCGAGGAAGCGGGGGGCTGCGTGACGACGCTCACCGGCCGGCCTCCGTCGGCCGGCGATGACCTGCTCGTCTCGAACGGGGCGGTTCACCGCGAGGTGCTCGACGCCCTCGCGAACGAGCGGTGAACGTTCCGACGTTTGTTGCCGTGGAGGCACTCAGTGCCTTGGCTACCGACCGAGGCAAGGTCTAGGTTCGGGCTCGTACCAGGGCGGCTCGTCTGCCCGGAGCGAGCTCGAGGACGCGGAGGGAGCACGAGATGAGACTCGAAGCAGCGACCCGGCACCGCAGCGCCGCACCGAAGGGTGTCATGCGCGTGCGCCGGCCGGCCGTGATCGCTGCGGTCGTGGCCGCGGTCACAGGCTCCATCGCGATCCCGTTCGCTGGTGCGCAGACGCCCACTCCCGAAGCCGAGGATCTCGTGCTGCGGGTCGGGGTCGTCTCCGACCTCAACACCGACAACCCGTGGGCCGTGGAGGCAGGCAGTGACTGGAGCGCGGTCACGATCCAGTACGACATGATGCTGAAGTTCGCCTCCGAGGACCTGTCTCCGGCGCCGAGCCTCGCCACCGGGTGCGAGCCGAACGAGGACTCGACCCAGTGGACCTGCACGCTGCGCGAAGGCCTGTTGTGGAGCGACGGTTCCCCGCTCACCTCCAGGGACATCGCGTTCACCTATCGCTTCGTGATCGACAACAAGATCCCTCAGTACAAGAGCTACTTCCCCTTCGATCCCACGTTCGAGACGCCCGATGACCGGACCTTGATCTGGACGGCCGAGAAGCCGACGTTCGCGCCCGACATGCCGCCCTGGGTCTACATCGTTCCCGAGAAGGTCTGGGCGCCGTACGACGGCCAGGGTCTGCGAGCCATCAGGGCCGTGGAGAACACCCCGTCGATCGGAAGCGGGCCGTTCACGCTCACCGACTGGAAGCCGGGACAGGGCTGGACGATGGAGCGCAATCCTAACTTCTGGGGCGACGAGCCCGAGGTCGATCGACTCGAGTTCCGGCTCTATTCGAACCAGGAAGCGATGATCACCGCCCTGCGCAACGGGGAGATCGACTTCGCCGACGGGCTG
>DASVGA010000043.1:0-6725 GCA_036379795.1 Actinomycetota bacterium
ACGCCGATCCTGTTCCAGGCGCTCGAGGCGGTCGCCGCCGCCGGCATCGTGGACGTCGGCATCGTCACGGGGGCAACCGGCGCCGAGGTGCGTGCCGCGGTCGGCGACGGATCGCGGTGGGGTCTCCACGTCACGTTCATCGAGCAGGACGCGCCGCTCGGCATCGCCCACGCCGTGATGACCGCCGAGGCCTTCCTCGCGGATGAGCCTTTCCTGCTGTACCTCGGCGACAACGTGTTGCTCGGCGGGGTCACGAGGTTCGTCGAGGAGTTCGAGCGGAGCGACGCCGAGGCGCACATCCTGCTCGCCCGGGTGGCCGAGCCCGAGCACTTCGGCGTGGCAGTACTCGAAGGCGACCGGGTGGTCCGTCTCGTGGAGAAGCCCACGGAACCCCTCAGCGATCTCGCGCTCGTCGGCGTCTACCTCTTCCGTCGATCGATCCTCGAGGCCTGCCGCACGCTGGAGCCCTCGAGGCGCGGCGAGTACGAGATCACCGAGGCGATCCAGTGGCTGCTCGACACCGACCGCGAGGTGAGGGCCGAGATGGTGAGCGGCTACTGGAAGGACACCGGCCGGCCCGAGGACCTGCTCGAGGCGAACCGCATGATCCTGGCGAGTCTCGAACCTGCGATCGAGGGCGAGCTCGACGAGGCCACCACGGTCGAGGGTGCGGTGGTCGTGCACGCGGGCGCGAAGGTCACGGACAGCGTGCTCCGCGGGCCGCTCGTCATCGGCGAGTCATCGGTCGTCGAGCGCTCCACCCTGGGGCCCGACGTCTCGATCGGTCCCGGGTGCCGCATCGAGGCGAGTGAGATCGAAGACTCGATCGTGATGCAGGAGTGCACGATCGCCGACGTGCACGGCCTCGTCGGGTCGATCCTGGGCAGGCGGGTCGAGGTGCGCCACTCCGGCGGGAGCGGCGCCCACCGCTTGATCGTGGGCGATCAGAGCCGCGTCGAGCTCGACTGAGCCAGGCTCGGCCGTTCGGCCGCGATCTCGGTCGTTCGGTGGTTCCGCCGCCGCAGGTCCGCGCCTAGCATCCGGGTGTGGACACCGCTGCTCGCACCGTTCCGGGTCGTCGACGGGCCGTGTCGGCGTTCCTGCTCGCGTGCGTCGGCCCGTTCGTGATGGCGAGCAGCTCGCCGGCGGCGATCGTGCTCGGGTTCCGCTCGCTCGAGGAATCGTCGCTTGCGGGCGCCCGCGCGCCCGGAAGGGTCAGCGCGTACGCGGCGATCGTGATCGGCGCCCTCGGGCTGTGGTTCTGGGGGTGGTTCCTGGCGCAGCTCGCCGGCGAGCTCTCCGAGCGGGGCAAGGATCCCGGGCTCGTCGTTCCCCTCGCCGCGGGCCTGGCCTTCGTGTGGCTGGCGTCGGCGGCGGCCGGCTGGCTCGCGAGCCGCGGCACCCGGGGGGAGACGGCGTAAGCTCCGAGGTTCATGCGAGCCGTGATCGACGCCCGGCCGGCGCTCGACCCACATCGCACCGGCGTGGGGCACTACACGCAGCAGCTGATCCGTCACCTGCCGCACGCCGACCCGACCAACGAGTACGTGGCGTGGTACCTGCACGCCAAGGGCGCGCTCAGGCCGCGGTCGTTCTTCTCGGGCGTGCATGCGGCGAACCTCACCGAGAAGGCCTCCCGGTTCCCGGCGCGTGTCTTCGGACCGATGTCGTCGCGCCTCGGCGTGCCGCGCATCGAGTGGTCGGTGGAGTTCGACGTGCTGCTCGCGACGAACTTCATGCCTCCGGCGACGGCGAGCCCCGGGGTCGTGCTGGTCGTGCACGACCTCGCGTACGAGCGGTTGCCCGAGACGGCGCCGCACATGGACGGTCGGTGGCGGCGCCGGTTCGACGAGTGGCTCCAACGAGCCGCCGGGGTGCTGGTCCCGTCGTGGTCCACGAAGCGAGACCTGCTCGCCGCGCACGAGGTCGCTGAGACCAGGGTGCACGTGACACCGCTCGGTGTGGACATGTCGGCGTTCGCGCCGGCGCCGCACGAGGCGGTCGAAGCCGTCAGGCGCAAGTACGGGGTCGACCAGCCCTATGCCCTGTTCGTGGGGGGCATCGAGCCACGGAAGAACCTCGACACGCTCGTGCGCGCGTTCGCGACGCTTCCACCCGGCACGCGGCTCGTGATCGCGGGTGGACCGGTGCGGTGGGATCCGAGGGCCGCCGACCGGCTCGAGGGGGTGATCGGCGAACTTCCGGCGGCGGCGCGTGCTCGCATCGTGCGCACCGGGTACGTGAGCGACCGGGAGAAGGTCGCCCTGATGACGGGGGCGAGCATGCTCGCGTACCCATCGCTCTACGAGGGGTTCGGCTTCCCGGTGCTGGAGGGGTTCGCGGCGGGACTTCCGGTGCTCACCTCGAACGTGTCGTCGCTGCCCGAGGTGACCGGTGATGCCGCGATCGCGGTCGATCCTCGCGACGAACGCGCGATCGCCGACGGCATGGCGCAGCTGTTCGACGACGCCGACCTGCGAGCCATGCTCTCGGCCGCGGGGCTCACCCGGGCCACCAGGTTCACCTGGGAGGCCACGGCGCGCAGCACCGCCGCCGCCCTGCGCGCCGCCGACCAACTAGCCCGCGAGTAGACTCGCAGGAACCGCCGGGAACCCAATCCGCTGCTGGCCCATCGACACTTCCGAGGTCCATATGTCCGACGCACACGTGCTGGTCACCGGCGGCGCCGGATTCATCGGCTCGCACGTCGTCGACGCGCTGATCGAGCGCGGTGACCGGGTCACGGTGCTCGACCGACTCTCCGCCGGCGGCAGCCTCGCGAACCTCGAGCAGCATCGAGGCAGCTCCCGGTTCACGTTCGTGCAGGGCGATGTCTGCAACGCGGCCGTGGTCGAGACGCTGCTCGCCGAGACCGACGCCGTCGTGCACGCGGCGGCCGAGACCCACGTCGATCGGAGCATCGACGACCCGGAGGGCTTCCTCGTGACCAACGTGATCGGCACCCAGACCGTGCTCGGGGCGGTGCGCCGGCATGGAACACGGATGCTGATGATCTCGACCGACGAGGTGTACGGTCCGGGTGATCCGGCGGGCGGGCTCTTCGACGAGGATGCGCCGATGCGCCCGCAGAGCCCCTACGCGGCGAGCAAGGCGGCGGCCGACATGCTCTGCACCGCGGCCGTCGCCACGTACGAACTGCCCGTCGTGGTGGTGCGCGGAACGAACGCCTTCGGCCCTCGTCAGATCGAGCGCGCGGTGCCCACGTTCGCGATCGATGCCTTGCGCGGCCTGCCGGTGCCGGTCTACGACCGGGGGGAACAGCGACGCGAGTTCCTCTACGTCGAGGACTGGGTGGCCGGTGCGCTGACGGCGCTCGATCGTGGCGAGCTCGGCACCGTCTACAACCTCGGGCGGGGGCATGAGCTGTCCAACCTCGAACTCGCCCGGCGCATCTGCGAGCTCGCCGGCAGCCCGGCCGACCTCATCACGCTCGTCCCCGACCGGCCGGGCCACGACTTCCGGTACGGCCTGCGCTCCGAACGGCTGGTCGCCCTGGGGTGGAGCCCGACCTGGGAGTTCGGCGAGGCGCTTGCCCGCACGGTCGACTGGTACCGCCGCCACCTCGACACCCTGGAAGCCGACCACGTGGTTCCGGTCGTGACGGCGCCACGAGCCCAAGGCGCCGACGCATGAGGCTCGTCGTCACCGGTGCCGGCGGCGACCTGGGGCGCGCCTTCGTGCGACAGCTCCCCTCCCACCACGAGCTGCACGCGTTCGACCACGCCGCGCTCGACGTCGGCGACCACGATGCGGTGCGCCAGGTCGTGGAACCGCTCATGGCCGATGCGATCATCAACTTCGCGGCGTTCACGAGGGTCGACGACAACGAGGCCGATCAGGCACGGTCGTTCCGCGACAACGCCCTCGGCGCCCAGCATCTCGCCTTGGCCGCGCGAGCGAGCGGAGCGGTCATGGTCCACGTCTCGACCGACTACGTCTTCGACGGCGCCAAAGGCGCTCCCTACGACGAGACCGACGACCCGTCACCGCTGTCGGTCTACGGGCGCTCGAAGCTCGCGGGGGAGCGGTTCGTGCGCCAGATCGCTCCCGAGTCGTTCGTGGTGCGCGTGGGTCACGTCTACGGCGGTGGCCACGACTACCTCTCGCGCACCGTTCGCGAGCTCGCCGCCGGTGGCGCGGTCGGTGGCCTCGCCGACCGTTGGGGTTCGCCGACCTTCGTCGGTCACCTGGCCGAGCGCCTGCTGCCCCTCATGCTCACCGGCCGATTCGGTCTCTACCACCTCGCGGGTCCCGAACCCGCGTCGTGGTTCCAGGTGCTCACGCGGCTGCTCGAGCTCACGGGCTCCGCCGGCTCGGTCGTGCCGCAGCTCGCCCACGAGCTCGCCTTGCCCGCCCCCAGACCCGTGTACTCGGCGCTCACGAGCGTGTTCACGCCACACCTCGGCATCGACCCGATGCCCTCGCTCGAGGAAGGCTTGAAGGACTTCCTCGCGGTCGCGCTCGACGCACCCTGAGCCCTCGGGCTGCGTCGATAGACTCCGGCGATGCGCCGTCTGGTCCCGATATTGGCCGCTTCGCTCGTGGCCGCCGCGTGCGTGCAGGCCGACGGAGGGGTGCGCACCACGACGCCCCTGCCCACCGCTGCATCGCCGGTCGTCTCGACCCCGTCGGCCGCGCAGCAGGTCGACGCGGGCGCCTTCCCGACCCGATGGCCGATCAAGCATGTGGTCTTCCTGATCAAGGAGAACCGGACCTTCGACCACCTGTTCGGCAGGTTTCCCGGGGCCAGAGGCGTGTCGGTCGGCATGGATCGGGGCGTGGCGCGCCGGCTGGAGCGGGGGACCGATCAAGCGACGTACGAGGACATCCCGCACTGCTACGAGTGCGCGCTCGCTGCCTGGAACGAAGGCGCGATGGACGGGTTCAACCAGAGCGATTCCGCCGAGCGGTGGGCCTACACGCAGCTCCACAAGGACCAGCTCCCGAACTACTGGCGCTGGGCCAAGGAGTACACGCTGTTCGACAACGTCTTCGCGAGCGCGCACGGGCCGTCGTTCCCGAACCACCTCTACACGATCGCCGCACAGTCGGGCGGCGCGCACGACAACCCCCGGCGGCGACCGGGACTCGGCTCGAACACGTTCGGCTGCGACGCGCCGCCCGAGCAGCTCGTCGAGGTGACCGACAGCGAAGGGGTGGTCAAGCGCGTGCGGCCCTGCTTCGACTTCCTCACCGAGGGCGATCTGCTGAACCGAGCCGACATCCCGTGGGCCTACTACGCGGCTCGGGAAGATCAACGCGGGTACATCTGGTCGGCCTACGCCGCGATCCGTCGCTACCGCGAGAACCCCGAGAAGTGGCAGCGGCACATCTTCCCGGTCGATCGCGTGATCGACGACATCGAAGCCGGCGCACTGCCGCCGGTCACCTGGATCACCCCGCGGTTCGAGCTGAGCGAGCACCCGGAGTTCAACTTCTGCCACGGCGAGAACTGGTCGACGAAGGTGATCGACGCGATCATGCAGAGCGACATGTGGAAGGACACCGCGATCTTCCTCACGTGGGACGACTACGGTGGCTTCTACGATCATGTCCCGCCGCCTCAGGTGGACGGGTTCGGGTTCGGCATCCGTGTGCCGATGCTGGTGCTCTCTCCCTACGCGAAGCAAGGGCACGTCTCGCACGAGCTCGGCGAGTTCTCGAGCGTGCTGCGGTTCATCGAGGACAACTGGGGGCTCACGAAGCTCACGAAGCGCGATCGACAGGCCACGCCGATGCTGAGCGCATTCGACTTCGACCAGGAACCACGCCCCCCGACGCCGCTGCCGCTGCGCGACGACTGCGAAGGCCCGATCTACTTCGAGCCGTAGCAGACTGTCACCATGGGCAGCGAGGAGCGGTACGAAGAGGCGAAGGATCGCTACCTGTCGCGCGAGCCCGAGCGGCTGCGACGCGACGCTGACGACCCGCTGCATCGTCGCTCGGAGCTTCACGACCGCGACGCACGGCAGTCTGTACGCGTCGTGGAGACGAGCCAGCTCTCACCTGATGAGCTGACATCGCTGCGGACCCTGCTCGACGAGGCATGGGTTGGCGAGGAAGCGTTCGACGAGACCGACTGGCAGCACGCGCTGGGTGGGACCCACTTCCTGATGGAGGTCGAGGGCACCGTGCGATCGCACGTCTCGGTGGTAGAGCGGGTGTTGGAAGCCGGGGGACGGGCGATGGGCACCGGCTTCGTGGAGGCTGTCGCGACGCGGCGCGAGGATCGCGGCAATGGCCATGCGAGCCGCCTGATTCGCGAGGCGAACACCCTGATCGACGCCCGCTACGAGCTCGGGGCCCTCGGTACCGGCCTCTTCCGCTTCTATGGCCGATTGGGCTGGGAACCTTGGAGAGGACCAACCGGGGTTCGAACGGGAGCGGGCGTCGACCGGACTCCCGACGAGGACGGCTTCATCATGGTCCTGCGCACGTCGAGGACGCCGTCAGACCTCGACCTGGGCGCGTTGCTCACATGCGACTGGCGCCCCGGCGACGTCTGGTAGCGAACGCCCGAGGGGCCGGTGCTAGGCTCGGTCGCCGTGAGCGACGAGGGCCCGAGCGGTGCCGAGGTGGAGCAGGATCTGCGCGACCGGCTGCGCGACCTCGTCGAACAGCTGCGGGCAGAGCAGGGCGAGACCGTTCCCGCGGCAGAGCCCTACCTGAGGTCGAGCTCCGCGCTGAAAGGTGCGGCGAAGCGG
>DASVGA010000044.1:0-2620 GCA_036379795.1 Actinomycetota bacterium
CGGTTCCCGCTCGAAGGTGGAGCCCCGTGTCCTCAGTGAACTTGGCGTGGATGCGCTTGAGGTTGCCCCGGCAATCCGACGTGAGGAAGGCGCCTCCGTCGACCTCTTCCTCGCGCCCCCGGAACAGGGTGCACCACACGCGGGCGGTCTTGGGATCCCAGGGGAGCACGTTGAACGTGTCGGGCTCGGGGATGCCCACCAGCTCGCGGGCCTCGGGTCCGTACCCGATGTAGTTGCCGTGACGGTCGGTGAACAGGTTCGCGGTCGAGCCGTAAACGAGCTGGAAGCCGGTGCTGGAGATGCGCTCCCAGTGGGCCGCCGGGATACCCTTGCCCATGATGCGTCCGGTGACGGAGACGAACTGGTAGTACATGTACTCGACGCCGCGTTCGACGATCTGCCGGTTCACGGCCTCGACCGCCTCGGCTCGCCCGGGTTGCGACAGGAACGTCTCGAGATCGCTGGTCAACTGCTCCCCCTCGTGTCCGGGCTCGTGTCCGGGCCACACCGAGACGCGCGCCGCCGCATCATCCGGGTTCAGGGTAGCGCGCGGGCGATGTGACGACCTGCTCGCTGGGGCACGTTCTTGACGGGGCCGGTATGTGCGAACCTGCCATAGCTCGACCCACCGGGATTGACGGACCTGCTCGCGGGGCGTAGCGTCGCGCCGCGCGTATGGGCACCGAACACACCTCTCGTTCTGCACAGCGGGCGAGACGGAGCGCGCCCGCCGCCGGAAAGCGCACCGTCGGTGATGTGCCGTCGATCACGCCGCTCCCCCGCCTCGCCGACGAGCGCGCCTACCTCTACGGCATCATCCGCACGATCGGATCCGGTCCCGACCTGCGCTCGATGCTCTCTGGCGTCGTGCGACTCACGACCGAGGCGACGCAGTGCCACGCATGTCTGATCTGGTTCCTCGAGGGCGACCGTCTCGTGCTGCGGGCGTCGTCGGATCCGTATGCGCCGCTGGCCGGGGAGATCGGCATGGGCCTGGACGAGGGCCTCGTCGGCTGGGTGGCCCGTTCGCGACGCTCGGCGGTGATCGAGGAAGACGCCCTGGCGGATCCGCGCGTGAAGTACTTCCCCGAGCTCGACGAGGAGCACTTCCAATCGCTCGTGTCGGTCCCCATGTTCGACCGGGACGGCGAGGTGATGGGGGTCATCTCTCTGCACGCGGAGGCCCCGCACGAGTTCGCGCACGACGATCTCGAGTTCCTGGAGCACACCGCCTCGCTCATCGCGGGGGCCGTCGAGAACGCACGGCTGTACGAGCAGAGCACGGCCCGGGTCGACCTGCTCACCGAACTCTCACGCCTGTCCCGCCGCATCTCCGCGGCGAGCCAGCTCGACGAAGTGCTGGCCGTCGTCGGACGTGGCACGCGGGAACTGCTTTCGGCGTCGGTGTGCGAGCTCTTCCTCGCCGACGGCGAGGGCGCGCTCGAGCTGGCGGCCGCCGACCCGCCACACCTGCGGAGCACGCCCCTCGACGCCGCGAAGCTCGGCGCTGTCATCAACGACGGCGGCTCGATCGACACCGAGCGTCTCGCCCGGTTGGTGTGGGGCCAGGTGCCGGCCGGTACGGCGTTCTTCGAACCACTCACGGTGGGCGACGAGCAGCTCGGATGGCTTGCCGTGGTGATCCAGACGCCGCCGCCCGGAGCGGCGACCGTGCTCTCGGCGGTCGCGGCGCACGCGGCGGTCGCGATCCGCCAACTCGACCTCGTCGAGCGGCTGCTCGAGAAGAATCTCGTCTCCGAGTTCTTCCAGGCGGTGTCGCGGCGTGAGGCCGACCAGGCGCGGGTGCGCTCCCTCGCCGCCCGGCTCGAAGTCGATCTCGACGCCCCGCATGTGGTCGGCGTGCTCTCACGATGGGAGGGCTCACACCCATCGCAGGCCATGAGCAACTGGCCCGATGTCGCGGCCCGGGTCGAATCGTCGGTCGCGTTCCGGCTGCCCGGTGCATGGTTCGACCGTACCGAGCACGCGGTGCGCCTGCTCGTGCCGGCTCCGGAAGGTGTCGCCCGCGTCGAGACGGAGATCGCCGAGATGCTGAAGGCAACGAGCGGGGTCGAGCTCTCGGTCGGCATCTCCGACATCTGCGCCTCAGCCTCGAGTTACCCGGCCGCGTTCGACGAGGCGGCTGCGGCGGCGGAGATCGGGGGGCTCCTGCGCGGCAGTCCCGGCGCGTCGACCTTCCGGGACCTCGGCGCCTACCGGTACTTGCTTCGCTCGCCGGACCTCGGCCGCGACGCCGACCGGCGGCGGCTCGATCGCCTCGTGGACTACGACCGGCGGCGCGGCACCACGCTGCTCGGCACGCTCGAGCGCTACCTCGACGAACGCGGCAACGTCGTGGGCACCGCGCGCGCGCTCTACATCCATCCCAACACGCTCCGCCAGCGGCTGGAGCGCATCGAACGTGAAACGGGCCTCGATCTCGAACGCGACGACTGGCTCTCGCTCGCGATCGCGGTCAAGGTGGTCAGGTTGGAGCAGATGCGGGAACGGTCCGACGACGGGAGGGGAACGCATGGCAGCTAGACCAGGCTCCGTGGAAGAGGTACGGGCGCTCGTGGACGAGATGGGCATCGAGTTCTCGTTCGCGCAGTTCGTGGAG
>DASVGA010000045.1:0-5551 GCA_036379795.1 Actinomycetota bacterium
GCCGCGCCCGGCACCTGCTGGGGCGCATGGATGTGGCCCATCGCCACGTACTGCGGCCCGGCCGGGATCGACTGGGCGGTCGCCGTGTAGGCATCGCCCATGTGCAGCTCGCGCTCGCCGCGCGGCGCGGTCCTGTCGACCTTGACGCCGCCGACCATGAAGTGCGCAACGAGGATCGGCACGGCGTCGGTGCCGGCGGCGGCGACGAGCGCGTCGTTGTAGACACCCGTGATCGCCGCGACCTTCTCGGCGTATGCCCGGTACCACTCGCCCGCCTCCCGCATGAAGTCGACGACCCGCCCTTCGCGCAGGAACGGGAACCCGGCCACCACCGCGGGCACGCCGAGCGTGTCGGGTCCGAGCACGCCGCCCTCGTCGGGGCGGCGGATGTCGCCGATCAGGTGTACGCCGCGTGAGCGGAGCAGAGGCGCGAGGGCTTCGAACAGCTCGGGTGAGTCGTGGTTGCCCGCGACGGCGACGACCGGACGCCGCTCAGCGAGGCGCACCAGCGTCTCGAGCCCCAAGGCGAAGGCGTCCATCGGTGGGATGGGTCGGTCCCAGACGTCGCCCGACACCAGCACCAAGTCGACCTCGCCCTCGTCGGCGATCGTGACGACCTCGTCGAGCACCGCGTGGAACTCGGCCATGCGGTCGTGCCGGCCGAGCCGCTTGCCGATGTGCCAGTCGCTCGTGTGCAGGATCTTCATGCGGTCGCGGTCACGCTCGCGGTCACGACAGCCCCGCGAACGGATCGGCACCGGCGCCCTCGTCGATCTCTTCCTTGCGTGTGGCCCACGGGGGGAACGGGAAGGTGACGACGAGCGGCACCGGGATCGCCGGTTGGGAGATCACCATCGTGCCCGGCTTCAGCAGCCGTGCGCGGGCGCGGGTCGACGGCAGCATCCAGCCGTACTCGGCGCGCTCGGCCTCGGCGGCGTCGAGGCGACCGCTCACCCGGATCGCGGCGTTCTCGAGGACCTCCGACGCGACGCGGCTCGCCGTCTGCTGCGCGCCCACGAGCAGCACGCCGAGCGAACGCCCGCGCTGGGCGATGTCGATGAGCATGTCCTTGAGCGGTCCTGTGCCATCGCGGGGCGCGTACTTGTTGAGCTCGTCGAGCACGATCACCGACAGCGGCAGACGCTGGCCCGTGGCTTCCTTCTCACGGAACGTCTCGTCGAGGAGCGCCCCCACCACGAAGCGCTGCGCCTGCTCGTGCAGCGACTGGATCGCGACCACGGTGACGGTCGCGGCGGCCCGGTCGATGCGGCGCGAGGGGCCCGCACGCACCAGGTGGCCCAGGCGCGAGGCCGCCGCGTGCAGCCGGCGCATGAAGGCCGAGACCGTGCTCGGCATCACCCGCCCGGTCCAGGCGGGGTCGGGCTCGCTGCCGTCGTCGGGCTCGAGGAAGACCTCGAGCGCCGTCACGAGCGAGGCGAGATCGTCGACGATCGGTTCGCCGGGGCCGGCTGCGACCTCTTGGGCTCCCCAGCGTCCGCCCGGCGTCTGCGACGGGTCGCGCAACACGACCGCTCCCGGCCTTCCCGAGACGTTCACGGCGAAGCGCTTCAGCTGGGACTGCACGCGTTCCCTGATGAACGGGAGCTGGTTCTTCGAGTCGGTGGCGTCGGTGAAGCAGAACGCGAGCAGGTCGTGGTCGATCAGCTCACGCGGGGTCCACGAGAACACCTCGATGCCCTCGAGGCGTCCGCCCGTGTCGGGCACCACGACATCGCCGGATCGCCGCTTCGGCGGCGCCCAGAACCCGACCGACGGGAACGGGGCCGGCTCGACGCCGAGGGCCGCCCAGCCCTCGCGCGCCTCGTCGTCGAACCGGGCGTTGGCCCGGTCGAGCCACAGCAGGTCCTCGCCCTTCACGTTGAACACGAGCACGCGCAGGTTCGAGGCCCCCTCGCCGACGATCGCCGCGTGCTCGCGCGCCGAGAGCATGCGCAGGAAGAACAGCGCGAACGACGTCTTCGTGGCCACGCCCGAGATGCCGCTGATCGACATGTGGCCGCCCTTGCGTCCATCGAAGAAGTCGAGGTCGACGTGCACGGGCAGCTCGTCGCGCCCGATGCCCACCGCGAGCGGACGGCTCATCTCGTCGACGTACAAGGCCTTGTCTCGCTCGTCGCCGACGGCCCGCTCCACGGTCTCGCCCGGGTCGGGCGAGACCCACACCTCGGGATCGACCCGCGTCACCTGCACCTGCGCGCTTCGCACCTTGGCAGCCGGCATGATGCCGAGCTCCGCGATGCGATGCGTGTCGCTCTCGTACGAGGCCCCCTCATACACGGCCTCGGCCTCGGTGACCACCCCGTACGTGCGCACCTCGCCCGCCTTGGGAACCTGCGTGCGCACCACCACCAGGTCGTCGAGCTGCAGGAAGTCGTCGTCGTCGAGCACCACTCGGAACGCGCTCGTCGACGAGTGCTGCGAGCCGAGGACCCGCCCGACCTGCACGGGCTCGGCGGTCACGAGGCCGCCCGCTCCGCGCCCGGCTGCATGACCGCATGGCGCAGGGCCCGATAGACGAGGCCTCGGTCACCCATGCGGTGGCGGAGCTCGCGCTCCAGCGCGCCGATCGGCACGAGGTTCTGCGGCGCCCTCGGGTCGACCTGCGGCTCGCTCGCCACGATCGGGAGCACCGCCGCCGTGCGGTCGGCGATCGCGGCGGCCTCGCTCACGGGCAGGTGCGCGCTCGTCTCGCACCGGACGACGCCCGTCCACGAGTGCCCCCCCTGCAGCACCGCGAGCCGCAGGTACCAGGCGTACCGGGCGTACGGCGTGTCGGAGGCCAAGCAGAACAGCGGCGTGCGTTGGCCCGGCGCCAGCTCGGCGACGACCCCGTTGTGCTCGGGCTCGAGATAGGTGACGCGATGGGTCTTCACGTAGCCGACCGTCGCGTGCTCGCGAACCTTCTTCAGGGGTCCGTCGGCGATCACGGCGCAGTGCTCGGAGAGTGCCTCGGCGCACTCGCCCTCGGCGTCGCGCATCTTGGAATGCAGGGTCATCATCAACAAGGAAGCGTCGTCGCCCGCCGTGCGCGTCGTGCCGACGCCGGGCTCCAGGTCGACGGCGGGCATCTGCTCGTCGCTTCCGCCCGCGAGCACAGCCCACCGCTCGATGCGCACGTCGGTGACCTCGGATCGCCGCTCGCCCCGATGCCACACGACCGCCCCCACGGCGAACGTGCCCACGAGCCCGGGCGTTGGGCCACCGACCGGGTCGTCGAGGGTGAGCCGGGCGTCGATGCGGCGGACGCCGTCGACGAAGGCGATGCGGTCGACCCCGTCGTCGACACCCTCGATCGGACCCCAGTCGTCGATCTCGACGGTGGGGTCGACGGTGCCCTCGGCGGGGGCGAGGTCGTCGCTCTGGTCGAGCGGGGTTCCGTAGTCGGGATCCCACCCCTCGACGAAGATGCGCGCCATGCGGCGTATCGTACCCGCGCCCTCCGACGGTCCCTATCGGTATCGTCATGCTACTAGTCCAGCTAAGACGACCGAGCCCCGGGGCGCCGGCTCGTCGGTATCCTCACCCGTCATGACGAGCGATCACGAGCGGGCGTTCGCGTTCCAGATGCAGGTGCTGCATCGCACGTCGACGCATGAACGCGAGCTGCCGTGGGGAACGGCCTACTTCCACGAGGGGTTCCCGCTGCGGTACGACGCGAACTTCGCGATCGCCGATCGGCCCCTCGGCGCGACGACCGCCGACGAGGTCGTCTCCACGCTCGACGAGGTCTACGACGGGTTCCGCCATCGGGAGGTCGAGTTCGCATCGTCGGCCGACGCCGATGCGATCGCGTTGGGCATGGCCGAGCACGGCTACTCGGTCGAGGGTCTGCTGGTCATGGCGCTGCGGCGCGACCCCGATCGCGCGCCAGACCCCGGGCTGGTCGAAGAGGTCGAGCTCGACGAGATGCGCCCGTTCATCGAGGAGGTGTCGCGCCGCGAGCCCTGGGGCAAGGAAGCGGGCATGCCCGAGATGATGGCCTCCTACCGCGAGGTGCTGGTCGACGGCATCGGAGCGCGGTTCTTCGCCCAGCGTGTCGACGGGCGCATCGCGGGGTCGTGCGAGCTCTACGTCGGGGGCGACGTCGCCCAGATCGAAGACGTGAACACCCTCGAGGAGTTCCGCGGGCGCGGCATCGCGCGCAACGTCGTGCTGCGCGCCGCGGCCGAGGCCAGGGAAGCCGGCGCGAGCCTCGTCTTCCTGTTCGCCGACGCCGACGACTGGCCGAGCACGCTCTACGCGCGGCTCGGGTTCGACGAGATCGGGCGGTCGCGGCTCTTCCGGCGCTGGCCCGAGGAACCGGCCTCGGCCGACGCGTCCCAGAAGACCGACGTGAAATCCCCGGCTGCCGGGTAGGCGTCGGATACCATCGGCGTCCCGATGTCGCTGATCGCTTCCCTGCGTGCGCGCGAGATCCTCGATTCGCGCGGCAACCCCACCGTCGAGGTCGATGTCTGGCTCGACGACGGCGCCTTCGGCCGGGCCGCCGTGCCGAGCGGCGCATCGACCGGCGAGCACGAGGCGCTCGAGCTGCGCGACGGCGGTGAGCGCTTCGCCGGCTTGGGCGTGCTCGACGCGGTCGCAAACGTGAACGGGCGCATCGCCGACGCCGTGCGTGGTGTCGACGCCTTCGACCAGCGCGGCGTCGACGCGACCCTGCTCGCGCTCGACGGCACCCCCACGAAACGTGAGCTCGGCGCGAACGCGGTGCTCGGCGTCTCGATGGCGGTCGCCCGAGCCTCGGCCGACTCGAACGGGCTGCCGTTGTATCGGTACCTGGGCGGACCGAACGCGCATGTGTTGCCGACGCCGATGATGAACGTGATCAACGGCGGTGCGCACGCCGACAACGAACTCGAGCTGCAGGAGTTCATGGTGATGCCGGTCGGGGCGGCCTCGTTCGGCGAGGCGCTTCGCTGGGGGGCTGAGTGCTTCCACGCGCTCGCCCAACTGCTCCACGCCAAAGGGCTCTCGACCGCCGTGGGCGACGAGGGGGGGTTCGCGCCGGAGATCGCGACGGCCGCTGAAGCGCTCGAATGGCTCGTGCGGGCGATCGAGCAGGCCGGTCTCACGCCCGGCGAGGAGGTCGCGCTCGCGATGGACCCGGCGACGAGCGAGCTGCGCACCGACGAGGGGCGGTATCGGCTCGAAGGCGCCGACCGAACCGCCGACGAGATGATCGGGTTCTGGTCCGACCTCGTCGAGCGCTTCCCGATCGTGTCGATCGAGGACGGTCTCGACCAGGACGACTGGGAAGGCTGGGCCGCGCTCACGCGTGAGCTCGGCGATCGCGTGCAGCTCGTCGGCGACGACCTGTTCGTGACGAACGCCGAGCGGCTCGAGCGGGGTATCCGCGACGGCGTCGCGAACTCGGTCCTGATCAAGGTGAACCAGATCGGCTCGCTCACCGAGACCCTCGACACGATGGCCCTCGCGACCCGGAGCGGGTACACGAACGTCGTGTCACACCGGAGCGGGGAGACCGAGGACACCACGATCGCCGACCTCGCGGTCGCGACGAACGCCGGGC
>DASVGA010000046.1:0-4613 GCA_036379795.1 Actinomycetota bacterium
CCCTTCTTCGTTCAGGATCGTCGCCAGGTCGTGCGGATGCACGTCGCGGAACCAGAAGCTCACCGCCCCGCCTCGCACGCTCGCGTCCTTCGGCCCGTAGATCGTGGCGCCGGCGTCGAGCAGGCGGTCGAGCGCGTACCGGGTGATCTCCTCCTCGTGCGCCCGTACGTTCGCCATGCCGAGCGCCTCGAGGTAGTCGATCGCGGCCGCGAGGCCGACCTGCTGGGCGATCGGCATGGTGCCGCCCTCGAACTTGTAGGGCGACGGCTTGTAGCTGCTGTGATCGTGGAAGACCTCGTGGATCATCTCCCCGCCGCCGAGCATCGGATCCATCGACTCCAGCACCTCGCGCTTGCCGTAGAGTCCGCCGCTCGCGGTGGGGCCGAGCATCTTATGGCCGGTGAACCCGAGCAGGTCGACGTCGAGGGCTCGCACGTCGATCGGTGAGTGCGGGGCGAGCTGCGCCGCATCGACCGCGATCACGGCGCCGACCGCGTGGGCGGCGTCAGCGAGCTGGCGGAGCGGCGTGATCGTGCCGAGCGCGTTGGACATGCCGGTGACGCTCAGGATCTTCGTGCGCTCGGTGAGCAGCGAGCCCAGCTCCGATAGGTCGAGCAGCCCGTCGTCGGTCAGCGGGATGTATCGGAGCGTCGCGCCGGTCACCGCCGCCGTCATCTGCCACGGCACGATGTTGGAGTGGTGCTCCATCTCGGTGAGCAGCACCTCGTCGCCCTCACGGAGGTGCGCGCGTCCCCATCCCTGGGCCACGAGGTTCATCGACTCCGTCACGCCGCGCGTGAACACGATCGTGTCGGGCTCCGGCGCGCCCAGGAACCGGGCGACGGTGGCGCGCGCACCCTCGTAGGCCTCCGTGGCTTCCTCACCCAGCATGTGGATGCCGCGGTGCGCGTTCGCGTTGTGACGCCGGTAGAACTCGGCCTCGGCGTCGATCACCTGGTTCGGCTTGTGCGAGGTCGCCGCGCTGTCGAGGTAGACGAGGGGCCGATCTCCGACCATACGCTCGAGGATCGGGAAATCGCGCCGGATCGATGCAACGTCGAGCCCGCCCACGTGGGCGGTGGTCGTGGCCTGATCGCTCATGGGCCTGCTCTCCCTCGGGCGCTACCCCACTTCGACGGGAGCCTCCGCGTCGATGCCCAGCTCCGCTCGGATGCCTTCGTACCCCTTCTCCTCGAGCTCGTGCGCGAGCTCGGCGCCACCGGACTTCACGATACGCCCCCGCATCATCACGTGGACGCGATCGGGCGTGATGTGGTTCAGCATGCGTTGGTAGTGGGTGATGAGCAGCACGCCGAGGTCGGGGCCGACGAGCTCGTTCACGCCCTCGGCGACGAGCTTGAGCGAGTCGATGTCGAGCCCGGAGTCGGTCTCGTCGAGGATCGCGATGCGCGGTTCGAGCACGGCGAGCTGCAACACCTCGTTCCGCTTCTTCTCTCCCCCCGAGAAGCCCTGGTTCACGTAACGATTCACCATGGCGTCGTCGATGCTCAGACGATCCATCTGCTCCTTCATGTGCTTGCGGAACGCGAGCGCGCTCACCTGCTCGCCCTTGACCGCCTGGTACGCCGTGCGCAGGAAGTTCACCACGCTCACGCCCGGCACCTCGGTCGGGTACTGCATCGCGAGGAAGAGGCCGCGCTTGGCCCGCTCGTCGGGGGTCAGTGAGCTGATGTTCTCGCCGTTGAACACGACGCTGCCCTCGGTGATCGCGTAGCCCGGGCGGCCCATGATCACGTTGGAGAGCGTGGACTTGCCCGAACCGTTCGGCCCCATGAGCGCATGGGTCTCGCCCTGGCGCACGACCAGGTCGATGCCGTTCAGGATCTGCTTGCCCTCGACCGTCGCGTGCAGGTTCCGTACCTCGAGGGTCGCGGGCATGGTGTTCTCGGTCATCGTGGGTTCCTCACATCTCGATGGTGACGTCGGTGCCGTCGACCGTTGCCGGGAAGGCGTCGACGGGCTGGGTCGCAGGAAAGGTCTTCGGACTGCCCGTGTTCAGGTCGAAGGTCGAGCCGTGCTTTGGGCACTCGATCGTCTCGAGATCCACGTCGACCTCGCCCTCGTCGAGGTAGTACTTCGCGTGGCTGCAGATCGCATCGAGCGCCCGGAAGCCTCGCTCGCCGAGGTTCACGACGGCGATCTCACGTCCGTCGAGCGAGAAGCGGCGCGCCTCGCCCGGCGCGACGTCCTTCGTCTCGCATACGCGCACCGCCGGACTCATCGGATGCCTCGGTCGAGCTCGCCGGCGATCGCCGCTTCAGCGCCGAGTCGCACCTCGTCGATCCGCACCCGATCGAGCACCTCCTGGAAGAAGCCGGTCACGATGAGGCGCTCGGCCTCGTCGCGCGCGATGCCGCGAGACTCCAGATAGAAGAGCGTCTCCTCTTCGACCGGCCCGACGCTCGCGGCGTGCCCGCACTTCACGTCGTTGGCCTCGATCTCGAGGTTCGGGATGGCGTCGGCCTTCGCGTGCTCGCTCAGCACGATGTTGCGGCTCGTCTGCATGGCGTCGGTCTTCTGAGCGCCGGGTCGCACGTAGACCCACCCTGAGTAGACGGCGCGCGACCGGTCGCGGAGCGCTCCCTTGTAGAGCAGGTCGCTCCGGCAGTTCGGCGCCACATGTTCTTGGGTCGACCGGTGGTCGAAGTGCTGCTCCCCGTCGGCGAAGAAGACGCCGAGCTGCTCGCTGAACCCTCCCGGCTCGGCGAGCTCGACCTCGGTCTCGGTGCGAGCGAGGTCGGCTCCGAACCCGAGCGAGAGCGTGCGCAGGTCGGCGTCGCGGCCGGTGCGCGCCCGCTGCACGGCCAGGTGGGTCATGCCCGACCCCCAGTCCTGGATCGCGGCGTACCGAACGTGCGCCCCGTCGCCCACGTGGATCTCGGTGATCGCGTCGCTGAAGGCCCTCGTGAGATCGGGCGAGGCGTACCGCTCGATGAAGGTCACCTCGGCCCCCGGCTCCACGACGATCAGCGTGTGGGGGAACACGGCCGCCCCGTCGACGTCGACGTAGGTGAGCGTCTGCAGCGGCAGGTCGACCTTGGTGTCGCGCGGCACGTAGAGGAACGTGCCCCCGGTGCGGAACGCGGCGTGCAGCGCGGTGAACCGGCTGCGCTTGGCTGCCACCAGATCGTGCAGGTACCTCTCCACGAGGTCGGGGTGCTCGGCCGCGGCCGTGTCGAGGTCGGTGAAGACCACGCCCTTCGACCCCAGGGCCGGATCGAGGTGGGTGGTCATCACGTCGGAGTCGTGCTGGATGTGCAGACCGGCCCGCTCGCCGATCTCACCGACGGCGTCGAGGATCTCCGCCGGCACTCCATCGAGGTTCTCGGCCCGCCCGCCGGGCGTGTACGGCGCGAAGTCGAGCGCGAAGTCCGAGAGATCGGTGTAGCGCCATTCCTCGGTCTCCTGCGACGGCATCGGCAACGCTTCGAACTCGGTGAAGGCCCGCCGTCGCAGGTCGCCGGTCAACCCGGCGGCCTCGGGCAGGTCCGCCAGCGCGCGCTCGTCGAAGGTCGTCATCGGGGTCGCTAGCCGACCGAGCCTTCCATCTGCAGCTCGACGAGGCGGTTCAGCTCGACCGCGTACTCCATCGGCAGCTCTCGGGTGATCGGCTCGATGAACCCGTTCACGATCATCGCGGTGGCCTCGATCTCGCTGAGACCCCGGCTCATCAGGTAGAAGAGCTGGTCGTCGCCGACCTTCGAGACGGTCGCCTCGTGCCCGAGCGATGCCGTCTCGTCCTCGACCTCGATGTAGGGGTACGTGTCGCTGCGGCTCTCGTCGTCGAGGATCAGCGCGTCGCAGCGCACGGTCGACTTCGCGTGGTGCGCGTCGGGCTCGACCCGCACGAGACCACGGTAGCCGGTGCGGCCGCCGTCCTTCGAGACCGACTTCGAGGTGATCACGCTCGTCGTGTATGGCGCGGCGTGGATCGCCTTGCCGCCCGCGTCGGTGTGCATGCCCTTGCCGGCGTACGCGACGGAGAGCACCTCGCCACGCGCACCCTTGCCCATGAGGTAGATCGACGGGTACTTCATCGTGACCTTGGAGCCGATGTTGCCGTCGACCCATTCCATGACGGCGTCTTCCTCGGCCACGGCACGCTTGGTCACCAGGTTGTACACGTTCGTCGACCAGTTCTGGATCGTCGTGTAGCGGACCCGCGCGCCCTTCTTCGCCTTGATCTCGACCACGGCCGAGTGCAGCGAGTCGCTCGTGTAGATCGGCGCGGAACACCCCTCGACGTAGTGCACGTAGCTTCCCTCGTCGGCGATGATCAGCGTGCGCTCGAACTGGCCCATGTTCTCGGCGTTGATGCGGAAGTAGGCCTGCAGCGGGATGTCGACCTGGACACCCGGCGGCACGTAGATGAACGACCCGCCCGACCACACCGCCGAGTTGAGCGACGCGAACTTGTTGTCGTTGGCCGGGATGACCGTGCCGAAGTGCTCACGCACCAGGTCGGGGTAGTCACGCAGGGCGCTGTCCATGTCGGTGAACAGCACGCCGATGTCGTCGAGCTCCTGCTTGATCTTGTGATACACGACCTCGCTCTCGTACTGCGCGCTCACGCCACCCAGGTACTTCTGCTC
>DASVGA010000047.1:0-3561 GCA_036379795.1 Actinomycetota bacterium
CGTCGATGAGGCCGAGCGAGCGTTCCTCGACGGCTACTCGCGTGGAGCGACGTTGCCCGATCCCCACCGTCTACGACTGCACGAGGCGATATCGATGCTGAAGATCGTCGGTCGTCGGCTTCGGAACCTCGACGTGCACGAATGGCATCTCCTCGAGCCGCTGCTGGGGGAAGCGGAACAACGCATCCACCGAGCGACGGCTCCCGTGCAGGAGCCGCGTGCGCAGCATCCGTCGGGTCCTGCCCGCGTCTCAGCAGGCGACCGAACATCGTCTCGTGCCAGACCCACCGCGCACGCGCGGGCGGTAGCGCTCCCCGAGCGCCTGGCAACCGCGCTCGATCCAGACGCGATGAGCGCGGTGTTCGAACCACTCCTCGACGGGAGGCCCAGCCCTGTGGTCGGCGCCGACCTCGTGAGGACACGCCCTCGACGCCGCTGGACCATCCGGTACCGGCTGGCGGGGACGGAGCGGGGGCTGATCGGCAAGGTCTACGCGGATGAGGTCCGTGGGAGGTGGGTGCATGACACCCTCGCGCGATTCTCGACGACCGGAACCGCGACCAGCCGTCCGCGGGTGCCAACGGTGCTCGGATGGATCCCGGGTCTCTCCATGATGGTCTCGGTCGAGGCTCCGGGGCGCGACCTCGCCGAGCTGCTTGTGGACCCGGCGGTCCCGTTCCGAGAGCCGATTGAGTCGACGGCGGCATGGCTCGCGGCGCTGCACTCGAGCGGCATCCGGATCGATCGTTCGTTCGACGCGATCGAGGAGCGCGACACCGTGCGCCGCTGGGCGCACGAGGTCGACCGATGGCGATCGGGTTCGGGCGTGCGAGCGGACGAACTCGCTCGATCGCTGGACGAGCGGCTCTCCGGGTATGCCTCGTTCTCGGGGCGCGTCGTTCCGATCCACAAGGACTTCCACGCGCAGCAGGTGATCGTCGACCCGGACGGCGT
Source organism: Actinomycetota bacterium (assembly GCA_036379795.1). Lineage (GTDB taxonomy): Bacteria > Actinomycetota > UBA4738 > UBA4738 > HRBIN12 > JAOUEA01. Next base: position 955 of record DASVGA010000047.1, read on the forward strand.
GACGGTTCTGGACTTCGACGAGATGCGGATGGGCGATGCCGCGTTCGACCTGGCTCACTTCTGTGCCAACGCAGAGCTGCTCGTCTACCGGTACTCCGCGGCGGCGATGCGGATCGATCGCGCTCGCACGATGTTCGTACAGGGGTACCGACGACGGGCCGATCACGATCTACCCGCCGAGTCCTTCGATGTCTCCTTCGCCTACACGTGCCTGAAGATCGCCTGGCAGTTGAGCATCGACGCCGGCCTCGGGCCGCAGCCACATCCGGCGTCGGAGGAGGCGGTCCGGCAGGCAGGGTTCATGCTCGAGCGCGGTCTGCTCTCCCTGGAACAGAGGAGCCGACGGTGACCGCAGGGACGGATATCGTGACCTACGTCGTTCGGAGCTACCCCCGACTGTCACAGACGTTCGTCGTCGACGAGATCCTCGCGCTCGAACGCCTCGGCGCGAGGGTGGAGATCTTCTCGGTCACGAACCCTCGCGAGCCCGTGATACAAGCCGAGGTGAGAGACGTCCGCGCGTGCGTGCGGTACCTCGACCGAGTTCCCGGGGGCCGCCTCCCACGTCTCCACGCTCATCTCATCGCGGCCCTACGTTCACCGGGTCGCTACCTGCGCGCGTTGCGCGAGGCCCTGGCCGCGAGGACCGCCCGGCTGGGCTACCACACAGCCTCGCCCTGGTCGTGCCTGGACCACGCCGTGGTGCTCGCCACGACGCTGCGACGAGACGACCGGGGCGCAGGGAGACCGCAGCGGCATCTGCACGCCCATTTCGCCCACGATCCGGCGTTGATCGCGCTCCTCACCCACCACCTGACGGGTATCCCGTTCACGTTCACGGCTCATGCTCGTGACATCGTCCAGGTGCCGGCCTCGGCTCTCGCCCCCCGGATCCGACAGGCCGATGCGGTGGTGACCTGCTGCCGCGCGAACGTCGAGTACCTGAGGAGCATCGACGGCATCGGCCGAACGCCGATCGAAGTCGTGCACAACGGACTGGATCTGCGAGCGTTCCCTGCGATCGATCGACGCCCTGGGCTCACCGGCGGACGGCCGATGATCCTCTCAGTCGGGCGATTGGTCGAGAAGAAGGGGTTCGACGATCTCATCGATGCCTGCGCCGAGCTCGCCCGCCGGGGGCGTTGGTTCCGAGTCCGCATCGTCGGCGATGGCCCGCTCCGCGAGCAGCTCGAGGCAGCGGCTGACCGGCTCGGGATCTCGAACCTGGTCGAGTTCACGGGAGCCCTCCCGCGCCGGCAGATCGTCGAGTCGTATCGTCGGGCAGCCCTGTTCGCGCTCACGCCGTACGTGACCGACGACGGCGACCGCGACGGGCTGCCGACGGCACTGGTCGAAGCGATGGCGGGCTGTCTGCCGGTCGTCACGACGGCGGTCGCGGGCATCCCGGAGCTCGTGGCGCACAGAGTGAACGGGCTCCTGGCCCCGGCCCGGTCGGTGCCCGAGATCGCCGGTCATCTGGACACCGTGCTCGGCGATGCGGAACTCGCGCACCGACTCGGGCTCGCGGCACGCGACACGGTGGAGCATGGGTTCGACGGTCGAGCGAGCGCAGACCGGCTCACGGAGCTGTTCGGCATCGTGCCGGCGCCTTCCGCGATGAGCGCCGGCCCGACACCGGAGTCTCGATGCGTGCGGATATAGCCGCTCAGGCGGGTCTCTCCCCGGATGAGCTCGATCGGGTTCGGAGCGCCCTGCGCCCGGGGCATCAGGAAGGCCTCGCCTGGCACGTCGTGGACGCGCGATACGAGCCGGGATCTCGCTTCACGGTGCTGTATCTGGTCGATGACCGACTCTTGGCGGGGAGGATGTCGTTCGACGGCTCCTCACCACCCCCTTCACAGGCTCGGATACCGCTGGGCGCCCCCTGGGCCGATGCCATCGGCATGGAGGTGCACGCCCTCGCCGACGATCCGTCGTTGCCGGGACTGAGCCGGGCACTACGAACCGACGTCATGGCGCGAGCATTGACCGCGTCCATGTCGACTCCCGGAGGTCCGACGCGGGTGGTCCGTTGTCGACCGACGGTCGAGCGATACCGCCCGTTCCGGTCCTGCACCCTTCGGCTGGACGTGTGGGTGAGGGCGAGCGAGACCAGCGCCATCGGCCGGCGCCGCCTCTTCGGGAAGATCTACCCCACGCGCACGAAGGCCGATGTCGTCTACGCCACCATGTCCGACCTGGTCGCACTCAACGGTCGTCCCGGTCGCCTCACCGTGGCGCGTCCCGTGGCGCACCTTGCCAACATGCGCATGATCGTCCAGGAACGGCTTGCCGGCACGTCGCTGGATGTCTTCCTGCGCCGTGGCGCGTTCGCTCGAGCATCGTCACGTTCGATCGCCCATGTTCGATCGGTAGCCGGAGCCCTCGCCGAACTCCACACCCTCGACATCTCGCACCCACGACGCCGGTCCGTCGCCGTCGAGTTCGACCGCCTCGTGACGCGCCTCGAGGCGGCGGCAGGCATCGACCCCGAGTTGGACGCCTCGATCGGACGCTTGGCGGACCGGTTGCGGTTGGGGTTGGTCGATCTCGGTCTCGAGGAGCAACCTGAGCGCATGGTGCATGCCGACTGCAAGCCCAGCCAAT
>DASVGA010000048.1:0-5786 GCA_036379795.1 Actinomycetota bacterium
ACAACCGCGTGCGCGCGATCTGACGGTGCGATGGTGGCCTCGCCGCATCCGGAGCGCGAATGGGGGGCGATGACGTCGACCTTCGGCGTCGAACGGCTGGCGGCGTTGCTCGGCGTTGCCGAGGCGAGCCTGCGACGGTACGCGTCGGGCGCACGCGGGACGCCCGACGACGTGGCGGCGCGACTGCGACACTTGGCCCGGGTGGTCAGCTACCTCCGCGGGGGCTACGACGACAGCGGCATCCGCCGCTGGTTCGAGCGCCCGCGTTCCACGCTCGGGGGCGGGGCACCGGGCTCGTTCCTCGGCTACGACTGGTCGCCCCACGACGATCGAGGGCAGGCGGTGCTCGAGCTCGCACGGGCACTCACATCGTCGCCTGCGACGTAAGCGACTTCAGTCAGACCGGCCCCACAAGACCATAGTCAACGATACTATTGTTCGACATAGTCTTGCCCAATATAGTCTCTGCATGAACGCGACGAGTAGCCGATTCGCCGGACGCGAACGAGAGCTCGCGACCCTGAACCGGGAGTACGAGGAAGTGCGTGAGTCGGGAAGGGGCCGATTCGTCCTCATCCGCGGCCGACGACGGGTCGGAAAGTCGAGGCTGGTGGAGGAGTTCATCGATCGAAACTCCATCCCGGCCTTGTTCTTCGCGTCTGCGAGGGGCAGGGCCACGGAACGCGAGCTGGCCCGATTCTCCGACCTCATGAGCCAGTCCTCGCCGTGGGGCAGCAGGATCCCGGCTGGGACGCGCTTCGAGTCCTGGACCGCTGCCTTGACATCGGCAGCCGGGGCGTCGAGTCGAGAGCGTCCGGTCGTGCTGATCCTCGACGAGTTCCCGTGGCTGTTGGAGAGCGACGCTGGGATCGAGGGAGAACTCCAGGCCGTCTGGGACCGGGTCGTGAAGGACCTGCCGGTCCTGCTCATCGTCATCGGATCCGACATGGCCGTCATGGATGCCCTGACGACGTACGGACGGCCGCTGTTCGATCGACCCACGCGGGCGTTGGTCGTCTCGACCCTGACTCCGGGCGAGCTCGGATCGATGCTGGACCTGACCGCGCGAGACGCACTGGAGCTCTATCTGGTGCTCGGAGGATTCCCATCGCTCGCCGAGACCTGGAGGGCATCCGACTCCCTCAGCCGGCTGCTGACCCGTGAGCTCGTCGATGCCACATCGCCACTGGTCGTCTCGGGCGAGCGGATGATGAACGCGGAGTTCCCTGCCCAGACCCAGGCGCGGAAGGTGCTCGCCGCGATCGGCGCCGGTGAACGAACGTTCAAGGGGATCGGCCAGGAGTCCGGAGTGCCGGCGCCCACGCTGCAGGTCACCCTTCCGATGCTCGTCGAGAAGCGGGTGGTGGAGAAGAGGCTCCCCGTATCGGCGAAGCCTTCGCGCGAAGCGCGGTATCTCGTGGCCGATCCCTACCTGCGCTTCTGGCTTCGATTCATCGAGCCGGGACTCGAAGAGATCGAGCGCGGACGCGGCGACAGGGTCGCCGCCCGCATCTTGGGGTCGTGGAGCGACTACCGCGGGAAGGCGATCGAGCCCGTCGTGCAAGAGGCTCTTCGACGTCTGTCACCGGACCCCAGGCTGCAGGAGGCCACAACCGTCGGAGGCTTTTGGACGAGGTCCAACAACCCTGAGATCGACTTGGTCGGCAGGTCCGAAGGGAAGGCAGGAAGGGTCGTGTTCGTCGGAACGGTGAAGTGGCAGTCACGGAAGGCGCTCGGTGACGGCGATGCCGAAGACCTGCTTCTCGATGCCTCGAAGATCCCGGGGGTCGGTCTCGAGACCCTCAGCGTCGGAGTCTCATTCAGCGGATTCCGCACGAAACGCTTCGACGTCCGGCTCGGACCCGAGGACATCCTCTTCTGAAGGATCGTCCCCGCGCAGGGCTCTACGAGGCGCCCGTGCCTGCGCGTTCCCCGGTCTCCTTGACGGCGCGAAGCACCGTGTCACCGATGTCGGCGGGGTTGCGCACCACCCGGTGCCCCAGCGCCTCGATCGCGTCGAGCTTGGCGGTCGCGGTGTCGGACTCGCCCGCGATCACCGCCCCGGCGTGCCCCATGCGGCGCCCGCGCGGCGCCGACACGCCCGCGATGAACGCGACGAGCGGCTTCGACATGTACTGCGCGGCCCACGATGCTGCCTCGACCTCCTGCTGGCCGCCGATCTCGCCGATCATCACGACCACGTCGGTGTCGTCGTCGCCCTCGAACGCCTGCAGCACCGTCTTGAAGTCGGTGCCGTTCACCGGGTCTCCGCCGATGCCGACGCACGTCGACTGACCGAGGCCGAGCCCGGTCATCTGCGACACGGCCTCGTAGTTCAACGTGCCGCTGCGCGAGACCACGCCCACCCGTCCCCTCGAGTAGATGTGGCTCGGCATGATGCCGACCTTGCACTCGCCGGGCGTGATGATGCCGGGGGAGTTGGGGCCGATGATGCGCGTCGAGCGGCCGGCCAGGTAGCGCTTCGTGCGCACCATGTCCTGCACCGGCACGCCGTCGGCGATGATCACCGCGACGCCGACCCCGGCGTCGACCGCTTCGAGCAGCGAGTCGGTCGCGACGGCCGGTGGCACGAAGATGCCACTCACGTCGGCGCCGGTCTCCTCGACGGCTTCGGCGACGCTGTTGAACACCGGCAGGCCGAGGTGCGTCGTACCACCCTTGCCGGGCGTCACGCCACCCACGATCGTGGTGCCGGTGGCCATCGCTTCCTCCGCGTGGAAGGTCGCGTGCTGGCCCGTGAACCCCTGGATGATCACGCGGGAGTCCTTGTCGACGAAGACGCTCATGCCGGCACCTCCTCCCGCGACGCAGCGGCTGCGACGGCCTTGGCCGCGGCATCGTCGAGGTCGGCGGCCTGGATCAGCTCGAGGCCGCTCTGCTCGAGGATCGCGCGGCCCTCGGCCACGTTCGTGCCGGCGAGCCGCACGATCACCGGCACGCCGATCTCCTGGTCTCGCGTCGCCTGCACCACGCCGGTCGCGATCCAGTCGCAGCGGTTGATGCCGGCGAAGATGTTCACGAGGATCGCCTTCACGTTGGGATCCTTCAGCACGATGCGGAACGCGTTCGCGATCTTCTCGGGGCTCGCGCCGCCACCCACGTCGAGGAAGTTCGCCGGCCGCCCGCCGTGGTGCGCGATCGCGTCCATCGTTCCCATCGCGAGGCCGGCGCCGTTCACGATGCAGCCGACGGTGCCGTCGAGCGCGATGTAGTTGAGCCCGTGGCCGGTGGCCTCGACCTCCTTCGGGTCCTCCTCGTCGAAATCGCGCAGCTCGACCACGTCGCCCTGGCGGAACAGGGCGTTGTCGTCGAAGCTCATCTTCGCGTCGAGCGCGACGAGCTCGCCGTCCTCGGTCTCGATGAACGGGTTGACCTCGAGCATCAGGCAGTCGAGATCGCGGAAGAGACGGTACATGCGCTTGAGCAATCGGGTGAACGACGTCGTCTTCTTGCCGAGCCCGATCGCGGTCGCGACCTTGCGGCACTGGAAGTCGACGAGCCCGACACCCGGGTCGATGTACTCCTTGTGGATCGCGTCGGGGTCCGACTGGGCGACGCTCTCGATGTCGACGCCGCCCTCGGCGCTCGCGACGACGACGATGCGCTGGGAGTCGCGATCGACCACCATCGACAGGTAGAACTCACGCTCGATCCGCGATGCGCGCTCGACCAGCACCCGGCTCACGGTCTGTCCGGCTGGGCCGGTCTGGTCGGTGACGAGCGTCGAGCCCAGCATCTGGTCGGCGAGCTCGGCGATCTTGGCGGGGGAGTTGCCGATCTTCACGCCGCCGGCCTTGCCGCGTCCGCCCGCGTGGATCTGGGCCTTCACGACCCATCGCTGGCCGCCGAGCTCCTCGGCGACCCGCGCCGCTGCCTTCGAGGTGTAGACGACCTCGCCGCGGGGCGTGGTCACCCGGTATCGGCGGAGCAAGGCCTTGGCCTGGTACTCGTGGATGTTCATCTCGTCGCTCGCATCTGCTCCACCTTGCGCATCAGGTTCTCGGCCATGCGGATCGAGGCCGCATCGATGAGCCGTCCGTCGAGCGAGACGGCTCCCTTGCCCTGCTTGGCGCCTTCCTCCATCGCCTGCAGGATGCGCTCGGCGCGATCGACCTCCTGCTCGGCCGGGGTGAAGACCTCGTTGGCGAGCTCGACCTGCGACGGGTGGATCGCCCACTTGCCCTCGCAGCCGAGCGCCGCGGCCCGGCGCGCGGCGCTGCGGAAGCCGTCGGCGTCGGCGAAGTCGCCGAAGGGCCCGTCGATCGGGCGCAGGCCGTTCGCGCGGCACGCGGCGACCATGCGCGAGATGCCGAAGTGCCACTGGTCACCCCAGTGGGTCTCACGGGAGCCGTCGGCCGCGGGGTCGGTGAGCACGGAGTAGTCGGGGTTCGCCCCGCCGATGTTCGTGGTGCGCGCCTGCACGCTCGCCGCGTAGTCGGCGACCCCGAACACCATGGCCTCGAGCCGGTCGGGCCGCGCCCGCGCGATCGCCTCGACGTTCGCCATGCCGGACGCCGTCTCGATGAGGATGTGGATGCCGATGCGACCGGCTTCCCACCCGTTGCGCTGCTCGATCTGGTCGAGCAGGGTCGCTACGAACGCCACGTCGCTCGGTGAGCCCACCTTGGGCACGAGCACCGTGTCGAGCACCTCGCCGCGCGCTTCCACCACGTCGACGACGTCGCGGTAGCACCAGTGCGTGTCGAGCCCGTTGATGCGCACGCTCGCGGCGCCGCCGGACCAGTCGTGCGCGCCGAGCGCGTCGATCACGTTCGTGCGGGCCTGTTCCTTGTCGTCGGGAGCCACGGCGTCCTCGAGGTCGAGGAAGACGACGTCGGCCCCGAGCGTGGGCGCCTTCTCCATCGCACGCAGGTTCGTGCCCGGCACGGCGAGCTCGCTGCGGTGCAGCCTGGCCTTGTCCATCGCTCGGTGAGGATTCAGGAGGCGCGCGGCAGCACGGCGTCGAACGCGGCGAGCACGCGATCGGCGGTCTCGCGGTTCGCGTTCACGCCCATGAGTCCGACGCGCCAGATCGGCGGCGCCTTCGGGCCGAGCCCGCCTCCGACCTCGATGCCGTGCTCGCGCAGGATGCGCGTCTGGATCTCCTTGCCGTCGATGCCCTCGGGCACCTTCACCGCGGTGAGCTCCACGAGCTGGTGATCGGCGTCGGCGAGCAGCTCGAACCCGCGTGCGCGGATCTCGTCCTGGAAGTAGCGCCCCGCGTCGGCGTTGCGCTCCCACCGGGTCTCGAGGCCTTCGTCGAGGGCGAGCTTGATGCCGGTGTAGAGCGCGTAGTACTGAAGGATCGGCATCGTGTGGTGGTAGGTGATCGGGCGATCGATCCAGTACTTGGAGAGCTCCTCGAAGTCGTAGTAGTAGGGCACGGGTCCCTGGTGGCGCGACATCGCGCCGACCGCGCGCTCGCTGACCGTCACCGGCGCGATCCCCGGCGGGCACCCGAGCGACTTCTGGGAGCAGGAGTATCCGTAGTCGATGCCCCAGGCGTCGGCCTCGACCTGCTGGCCGCCGAGCGAGGTGACGCAGTCGGCGTAGAGCAGGGCCTCGGAACCGCTCGCCCGCATCGCCTCGGCGAGCTGCTGCAGCGGGAACTCCGCCCCGGTCGAGGTCTCGGCGTGCACCACGCTCACGATCTTCGTCTCGGGGTTCGCGGCGAGTGCCTCCATGATGCGATCGACGCTCACGATCTGGCCGAGCTCAGCGGTGAGCTCCACGACGTTGGCGCCCACGCGGTGCGCGAAGTCGTT
>DASVGA010000049.1:0-3271 GCA_036379795.1 Actinomycetota bacterium
CTCCACGACGGTCGAACTGTCGTGGAACGTGTCCTTTCCGGATGCACCGGTCGAGGAGAACGTCGTCCCAACGGTCGCCGCACCAGGCGGAGCATCGAGGGTCAACAGCCTGAAGCTCTCGCTGCTGGCCCGCTCACCGGACCACTCCAGGTGCGCCTGCAGATCCGCGACGACAGCGTAGACCGCCTGGGGTGAGGCCTTCGAGGTCGCCGATACTGATGTCTCGAAGATGAAGGTCCGGAGCGCCATCTTCTCCTCCGACGCCGGCAGGCTCGCGAGCATCGAGTCTCGTGGACCCTTCCCTCGGAAGTCAACCTCAACTTCAGAGGCCGAGCCGGTCGAGCATCTTCGGGTCGCGTTGCCAACCCTTCATGACCTTCACACGAAGGTCGAGGAAGACCCGCCGGCCGAGCAGCAGCTCGATCTGCTCGCGCGCCCTCGATCCGATCGTCTTGAGGGTGCCGCCTCCATGGCCGATCAGGATGCCCTTCTGAGAGTCGCGCTCGACGACGATCGAGGCGTAGATGCGTTCGAGCCCGTCCTGGTGCTCGATCTCCTCGATCATCACGGCGACGGAGTGCGGCACCTCCTCGCGCGTGACCGCGAGCGCCTGCTCGCGCACGAGCTCGGCGATGCGCACCTCGAGCGGCAGGTCGGTGACCTCACCGCCCGGGAACAAGGCCGGCCCCACCGGCATGCGCCCGACGAGCAGTTCCAGCACGGTGTCGACCCCGGTGCCGAGGGAAGCCGAGACCGGCACGATCTCGTCCCAGTCACCGAGCTCGGCTGCCGCCGCGAGCTGCGGCACGACCTCGTGCCGGCGCAGGCGGTCGACTTTGTTGACGACGCAGATGCGTGCCGAGGCGGTCGCTCCGGCAACGTGTCGTTCGTACACGTAGGCATCGCCCCGGCCGACGCCTGATGCCCCGTCGACGACGAGCACGACGACGTCGACGCCCTCGACGGCGTCGCCGACCAGCGCGTTCAGGCGCACCCCGAGCGCCGTGCGCGGCTTGTGGAAGCCGGGCGTGTCCGTGAAGACGATCTGCGCGTCATCGGTGGTGCTGATGGCGCGGATGTCGCGCCTGGTCGTCTGCGGCTTGTCGGAGACGATCGCGATCTTCTCGCCGACGAGCGCGTTCACGAGCGTCGACTTGCCGACGTTGGGCCGCCCGACCACGGCGACGACCCCGGCTCGATGCGGATCGTTCGGGGTGTCGCTCACCGTCGCAGCGCGTCGAGGTCGCTCGGACCGAACGCATCGGGCAACAGCTCGCCGAGGGTCCACATCGTGCGGACCGAACCGTCGGCCGACTCGACGACGATGACGAGCTCCGCCCCGCCGAACTCGAAGAGGGCCTGACGGCACCCACCGCACGGTGGGGTCGGCGAGTCGGCATCGGTCACGACGGCCACGGCCCGCGCATGGGCGGAAGCACCGGCGGCGACGGCCATCGCGACCGCGTTCCGCTCGGCGCAGACCGATATCGGATAGCTCGCGTTCTCGACGTTGACCGCGGCGAAGATCTCGTCTCCCGCGAGCAATGCCGCCCCAACGTGGAACCCGCTATAGGGTGCGTAGGCGTTCACCCGGATGGCGCGCGCGCTCTCGACCATGCGATCCAGCACCTCCGGCTCGACCGCGGTCACGGAGCCGGCTCCTCGACGAGGGTCGGCTCCTCGGCGGGGTCGCGCGTGATCAGCACCTTCTCGATGCGCCTGCCTTTGACCTCCTCAGCCGTGAAGGTGATGCCGTCGATGCGGCACTCCTCGCCCTGCTCGGGGATGTGGCCGAGGATGTCGAGCACGAGGCCCGCGACCGTGTCCCACTCCTCGTCGGGCAGCTCCACGCCGAGCAGCTCGTTGACGTCGTCGATCGAGGTCTTGCCGCTCGCCCGGTAGACCAGCTCGGCGACCTGCTCGAACTCGGGCTCCTCGCGGTCGTACTCGTCGGTGATCTCGCCCACGAGCTCCTCGAGCAGATCTTCGAGCGAGACGAGGCCGGTGACCGACCCGTGCTCGTCGGTAACGAGCGCCATGTGGAACTTCTCGCGCTGCATCTCACGCAGGAGGTCGGCGACCTTCTTCGACTCGGGCACGTACCGGGCCTCGCGCACGATCTCGGCGAGCGGCATGTCGTACTTGCCTTGGTGCAAGGCCTTCAGCACATCCTTGGCGAAGACGATGCCGATCACGTCGTCGAGATCCTCGTCGGCGTCGTAGACGGGGATGCGCGAGGTGCCGTGGGTGAGCACGAGCGCCTGCACGTCACGCAACGCCTTGTCGTCCTCGATCGCGATGATGTCGGGCCGCGGCACCATGACCTCGCGCACGATCGTGTCGCCGAACTCGAAGATCGAGTGGATGAGCTGCTTCTCCCCCTCCTCGATCGAGCCTTCCTCGCTGCCGACCTGTGCCATCGAGCGGATCTCTTCCTCGCTCACGAACGGTCCGGCCTTGATTCCCTTGCCGGGAAGCAGCACGTTCGCGAGCCCGATCAGCGCGCGGGTCGGCCACGCGAGCAGCCGCCCCAGGAAGTAGACGAGGGGCGAGAGCGCCAACGCCACGCGGTCGGAATGCAACACGCCGAACGTCTTCGACATCGCCTCGACGAACACGAAGTACAGCAGGGTGAACACGAGCGAGGCGATCGTGATGCCGAGACTGCCGAACTCTCGCTCCGAGAGGATCGCGACCAGGATCGCGGAGCCGTTCTGCACGATCATCACGGCGAGGTAGACCGAGTTCAGGTAGCGAGGCGGATCGGTCTCGAGGCGAACGAGCAACCCGGCGTTGCGACGGCCCTCGTCCTCGAGTGCCAACGCTCGCACGCGGGTCATGCGGGTGAGCGAGGACTCGGCCAGGGCCATCAGCGAGCCAAGCGCCACGAGCACGGCGACGAGCGCCCACATGAGGGTCATGCCGTCGTCACCCCGCTGTATCGCTCCTGACGCGCCCACATCTCCGCGCGCTCCTCTGCACCCTCGTGGTCGTAGCCGAGCACGTGCAGCACCCCGTGCACCACCAGCAGGCGCAGTTCGCCATCGGGGTCGCCAGGGTTGTTGCGGGCGGCGACCGAGGGTGCGATGACGACGTCGCCCAGCATGCGCACGCCCTCGACGTCGTCGTCGAGCGGGAACGAGAGCACGTCGGTCGGACCGGCTTCCTGCATGTACCGCTCGTGCAGGTCCGCCATCTCCTGCTCGTCGACGAACGAGAGCGAGAGCTCCGCACGCCCGATGCCCTCGGCAGCGAGCGTCGATGCGGCGAG
>DASVGA010000050.1:0-10027 GCA_036379795.1 Actinomycetota bacterium
GGGCGAGCGCACCCCGGCGACCAGGGCAGCCGCCTAGCCCCAGCGCTGCCCGAGGAAGGCCGCGAGCAGCGCCACGGCGCCCTGCTTGTCGAGCGGCTCGTTGCCGTTGCCGCACTTCGGGCTCTGCACGCAGCTCGGGCATCCGTGCGCGCAAGGGCACTGGCGGATCGCCTCGAGGGTCGCCCGCAGCCATCGCTCGCTCGTCGCCGCGCCGCGCTCGGTGATGCCCGCGCCCCCCGGGTAGGCGTCGTAGATGAAGATGGTCGTGCGGCCGGTGTCGGGGTGCGACGGGGTCGAGACACCACCGATGTCCCACCGGTCGCACGTGGCGACGAGCGGCAGCAGTCCGATCGCGGCGTGCTCCGCGGCGTGGATCGCGCCGGGAACGTCGCGCGGCACGACGCCGGCGCGATCGAGCACCGAGGCCGGGATCGTCCACCACACCGCCCGCGTCTCGAGCTCGACCGGCGGCAGGGGCAGCGGCATCTCGTCGAGGGTCTCGTTGGTGAAGACCGACTTCCGCACGTAGCTCACGACCTGGTTCGTGACGAGCACGGAGCCGAACGACTGCTCCACCTCGCCGATGTGCGATCGCTCGAGCACGTCCACGACCGAGATGTCGGTCACGTCTCGCGCCTGCGTGTAGAAGTCGGGGTCGGCCGGCTGCACGGTGGCGACGCGCGCGACGAGGTCGAGCTGTTGCACCAGGAACTGCTCGCCGAGATGCAGGTACACGGCGCCGGGGTGCAGGGTCGCGTACGCGCGATGCTCGTCGGCCGTGCCGATCAGCTCGCCGGTCTCGTCGATCACGATCGCGTAGACGTGCCCGCCCCCGGCCCTCACGTCGACCGCTCGATGCGGCGCGTCCTTGCCGCGGTCGTGCCACGCGTCGCGCCGTCGCACCAGCTCACCGCGTTCGCTCATCGCCTCGACCGAGGCGCGTACCTCGTCGGCGTCGCCGAAGAACGCGAGCTCGTCGTCGCGTAGCGGCGCCTCCCTCGCGGCGCAGCGCAGATGGGGCTCGCGGATGTACGGATTCGACGGGTCGATCACGGCGGCCTCGGCGGGCTTGTCGAACAGGTCCCGCGGGTGGTGCACGAGGTACTGGTCGAGCGGGTCGTCCTGGGCCACGAGCACCGCGAGCGAATCGGTATCGCGCCGCCCGGCTCGTCCGGCCTGCTGCCACATCGCCGCGCGGGTGCCCGGGTAACCGGTGAGCACCGCCGCGTCGAGCGAGCCGATGTCGATGCCGAGCTCGAGGGCGCTCGTCGAGGCGACGGCCACGAGCTCGCCGTCGGCGAGCGCCCGCTCGATGCGGCGCCGGTCCTCGGCGAGGTAGCCGGCGCGGTAGGTCGTGATCTTCGTGCGCAGCTGCGCGTCGTCGACCTCGCGCCGCGTCCACTCGGCGAGCAGCTCCGCGGCCCGGCGTGACCGGGTGAACCCGATGGTGCGCGCCCCCCGGTTCACGAGCGCCCCCATGAGCCACGCCGCCTCGGCCAGGGCGCTGCGACGGGCGCCGGTCTCCTCGTCGACGAGGGGAGGATTCCACAGGGCGAAGAGCTTCTCGCCGCGCGGCGACGCGTCGTCGGTGACCTCCACGACGTCGTCGAGCCCCGTGAGCCTGGTCGCGAGCTCCCCGGGGTTGCCGACGGTCGCGCTCGCGAGGCACCATCGGGGCGAGCCTCCGTAGTGGGTCACGAGGCGCCGGAGCCTGCGCAACACCATCGCCACGTGCGACCCGAACACCCCCCGGCACACGTGCGCCTCGTCGACCACCACGAGGGACAGCCGGAAGAAGAAGTCGGCCCAGCGCGCATGATCGGCGAGCAGCGACAGGTGCAGCATGTCGGGGTTCGTCATCACGAGGTTCGCGTTCTTGCGGATCAGCGGACGCTCGGCCTGCGGCGTGTCGCCGTCGTAGACGGCCGCCTTCACCTGCGGCAGCTTCAACGCGCGGATCGACCGGAGCTGATCGCGCGCGAGCGCCTTGGTGGGGAACAGGTACAGCGCGGTCGCCTTCGGCGTTGTGATCGCAGCCTCGGCGAACGCCGCGTTGTAGACGAGCGTCTTGCCGCTCGCCGTGCCGGTGGCGAGCACCACGTCGCGGCCCGATCGCAGGGCGGCGAGCCCGTCGGATTGATGCGGATAGAGCCCGCGTACCCCGATGAGCCCGAGCCGGGCGACGACCAGCTCGGGCAGATCGTCGGGGAAGGGCGCGATCACCGGTGTCCGAGCCTCGAGCGTACGCACGTGCACCAGTGGATCGGCCGCGTCGGGGTCGGTCTCGAGCTCGTGCAGGAACGCGCGGGGATCCACGGGGTCTCAGGCTACCGGTGCCCCGTGCGCGCGCTACTCGACGAGCTCGCCGTAGGGAGCGCGGAAGGCGTTGTGCGCGAGCTTGCGGAACTGGAGCTTGCCGGTGAGCAGGATCCAGGCGGCCAAGAGCAGGTAGACCACACCCACCCCGATGCGTTCCACGCCGTGGAATCGCTCGGGCACGAGGCCGCCCAGGATGAACTGCGCCCAGAACAGCGAGAACACCATCACTGCCTCGCGCAGCGACATGCTGAGGTTCGCGATCACCGCAACGGCGAACACCGACTGGGCCGCCGTGAGGAAGAGCTCCTCGCGCTGCACCGAGTCGAGCGGCAGACCGTGGAACCCCCCGGCTGCGATCGCGAACACGATCGGCAGGGTGCCGACGAGCAGCGTCCACTGGTTCACCTTCGACGAGACCAGGGTGCCGAGTCCCGCGTTCGTGTTGAGGCGCCATGCGTAGAGCCCCGCGACCAGCAGCTCGGGCGCTTCCGACGCGAGCGGCGCGACCCACTGCACGAGGAGGAACTCGCTCACGTTGAGTGCCTCGCCCGAGGCAACGAGCGCCTCGGCGAACCGCTCGGCGAACAGCAGGATCACCGCTCCGGCGAACACCGTCATGCCCACGAGCAGCGATCGTCGGCGCGCCTTCGCGAACGTGCCCAGGTATCGGGCCGGCCCCACGAGGTGGGGTTCCTCGGCGGGCGCCCGCGCCACGCGGATCGAGTACGCCACGAAGATCCCGACCAGGATCGCGGCGTCGATCAGGGTCACCGACTGCTTCAGCGGCAGCGTGAGCGAGTAGATCGTGGCCACCGCGAGGTAGCCGATCTCGATCGAGTGCTCGCGGTCGAGGCGTACGCCCTCCCATCGCCCGTTCGGCTCCCGCACGAGCACGTTCTTCTTGTTCAGCCGGTAGTACGCGATGAAGATCACCATCGTCCAGCCGACACCGATCAGCAGCCGGTTCGCCCCCGTCATGTTCGCGAGGGCCAGGTGGCAGGGCGACTCGTTGCCGGGGGGTATCGAGGGACAGCTCGCCCCGAACTGCGCGAACGACTGGCCTCCCTTCCGCGCGAAGACGAAGTCCACCGCGTACTCGGGCAGCACCGCGATCAGGGCGAGCAGCGCGATCGCGAGCCCGGCCGAGATGTCGAGCTGGGCCACCTCCGCGGCCCAGGACAGCAGGAAGGCGGCCCCGACGATCGCAAGACCGAACAGCAGCGCCTCGACTGGATGCGCGATCTCCGGATGCGTGAACCGAAGCACGAACGCCGGCGCCGTGAGCGCGACGGCCATGGCGATCTGCACCCTGGCGCGTACCGGGTGGACGTCGGTGAGGTCGTCGCGGAGCGTCGTCATGCGAGGCGAAGCCTACCCGCGCGCGTCGCGAGTCATTCGCCGGCCGTGGGGCTCGGCGGCACGTTCTTCTTCAGCAGCGCGGCGTCCTTCTTCGCATCGGCCACGATCGCGCGAGCGCGAGCGAGATCGAGGGTCACGACCGACGTGCTGCCGGCCATGCCGGTTCCTCCGGGGAGCACGACGTTCTGCACCCTCGTCGTGGGCACCTTCGACACCGTGAACGCGAGGGCCATCACCTCCGACAGCGGCATCTCGGTCTCGATGTTGCGCATGCCGGCGCCGAGCCAGGTGAACAACCGTGCCTGATCCACGCTGAACTGCTTCTTGAACTGCGCCAGCGCCGCGAGCAGCAACCGTCCACCGTTCTCCTGACGCCCGAAGTCGCCCTGCTTCAGGCTGTGCCGGTCCCGCGAGAACGCGAGCGCCTCGGGTCCGGTGAGCTTCTGCACGCCCGGCGAGAAGTCGGTGCGCGAGTACGGATCGATCATCGGGAACGGCACGTCGACGGTGAGGCCGCCGACCGCGTTGATCATGTCGGTGAACCCCCAGAACGTCGTGAGCGCCCAGTAGTCGATCGTGACGCCGAAGTTGGCTTCCATCGTCTTCACCAATAGCTCGGGGCCGCCGTAGACCATCGCCGAGTTGATCTTGCCCGTTCCCCTACCGGGGATCGGCAGGTAGGCATCGCGCGGCACGCCCACCAGCACCGCACGCTTGGTCTTCGGGTTGATGAAGATCAGGTGCAGGGAGTCTCCGAGCGATCGCATCACGTTCTCGCCGGGGCGGGCGCCCGAGCCGATCGCGAGGATCACCACCGGTTCGGAACCCGTGAGCGAGGGGGTGTAACCGGCGTGGGCCTTGCCGACCACGACGCCCGTCGACTGCGCCGCCGCCGTGACGGCGCCCTCGAGCGATCCGAGGACCGAGCCCCCCACCCAGGCCATGAGCGCGACGACGAGCACGATCGCCCGGCGCCTCACGAGGCCTCGGCTCCGGACGGTTGGGGGCTCGCGCCCGGCGATGACGACGCAGGCTTGGGTTCGCGAGCCTCGTCGCTGCGCCGCACCGAGAACGACACCACGAGCCACGTGCCGTCGGACTTCTCGAAGATGAACTGACCTTTGCTGATGAAGATGACCAGTCCGTCTGCGCCCGTGCCCTTGGCCACGAACCGGGCGCTCCCCTCCACCGACTGGGGAAGGCCGGCAGGATCGAACAGCACGTGCAGCTTCAGGGTGCTCGGCATCGGCGTGATCGTGTCGAACGCCCCTGCCGCTCCGGGCCCAGCCGTGAGCACGTCGAGCTGGCGCTCGGCGGCATCTCGGGCTCCGCGGTCGAAGAGGTCGAGGATCTCGTCGTAGCTCCCCTCCATCCAATTCGAGGGATCGAGGAACGCCGCGGTGTAGAGGTCGTCGATCCGCTCGGCCACCGCGTCGGCCGGCGCCTCGGCCGCGGTCACCGCCTGCTGGTGGTTCGGATCGGTCGCGGTCTCGACGGGTTTGGGCTTAGTGACCTCGAAGGCGAACGCCGGGGTCTCGGGCGTGTCGCCGTCGAACACGTCGAGCGGTCCGTCGCCGCCGGACAGCGCGACGACGATGACACCCACCAGCGCGGCGACCACGAGGGCGCCGGCGATCGCGAGGAGTGCCTTGCGGGAGGGGGTGGCTGCGTGCCGACCATCTGCCAAAACGCGGGAACCCTACCGGGGGCACGCCGACCCGCCAAGTGCGCCGCGGCCGAGGAGTCTCGGCGCTACGATGAGCCCCGCTGCCACGGCATGCCGCGACGATCGGTCGGGGAAGGGAGTCACGTGTCCGATCCGACCGTTCCGCGCACACCGACTCCACCCGGCGAAGGTGGGGTGCGGCCGTCGTGGTCGCGTTCGGATCGGCTGGTTCCCCGGCGCGTCGTGCGTCCCCTCCAGGAATTCCTGCAGACCTCGGCGGCCGGTGCTTCCTTGCTCTTCGTGGCCGTGATGGTCGCGCTCTCGTGGGCGAACTCGCCGTGGCAGGAGAGCTACGACCGGGTCTTCCACGCGCCGGTCGCGTTTCACCTCGGATCGCTCGTGACGATCGACGAGGACGTGCACTTCCTCGTCAACGACGGCCTCATGGCGCTGTTCTTCCTCGTCGTTGGCCTCGAGATCAAGCGTGAGGTCGTCTCGGGGGAGCTGCGGAAGCTGCGCGTGGCCACGCTTCCCGTCCTCGCGGCGATCGGCGGCATGGCGGCGCCCGCGCTGATCTACCTCGCCATCGCCGGCGGCGGGCAGACCGCGCGTGGATGGGGCATCCCGATGGCCACCGACATCGCGTTCGCGCTCGGTGTGTTGGCCCTCGCCGCGAGCCACGCGTCGCCCAGCCTCAGGCCGCTGCTGCTCGCGGTCGCGATCGTCGACGACCTCGGCGCGATCCTCGTGATCGCGATCGCCTACACCGGCGGCGTCGAGGCCGGCCCGTTGCTCGCAGCCTTCGGCGTCATCGGCCTGATCGTGATCGCGAACGCGGTGCACATCAGGTCGTTGCTGGTGTACGTGGGGCTGGGTGTGGTGCTCTGGTACGCGACCTATCGCGCCGGTATCCACCCCACGATCGCCGGCGCGGCGCTCGGGCTCCTGACGCCGGCCGCCCCCTTCCAGACGCCGTCGGTCGTGAGCGAGGAAGCCCGCCGGACCGCCGACGAGACCCGCGACGAGCCGGAGCCGATCGACGACGACGCCCCGCTCTGGTCGCGGCTCGCATGGCTCTCGCGCGAGGCGGTCTCACCGCTCGCCAGGGCCGAGCACGCGCTGCTGCCGTGGACGAGCTTCGCGATCCTCCCGATCTTCGCGCTCGCGAACGCAGGCATCGAGATCTCGTTCGAGCGTCTGAGCGCCGCCCTGTCGGCGCCGGTGTCGGTCGGTGTCTTCTGTGGTCTCGTGCTCGGCAAGCCGATCGGCGTGTTGGCCGGGTCGGCGCTCGCGGTGCGATCGGGGCTCGGGCGCCTCTCGAGCGACGTCGGCTGGGGTGATCTCACGGGCATGGGCATGACCGCCGGCATCGGATTCACGGTGGCTCTGTTCATCGCCGAGCTGGCCTTCCCCGGCGGACCCCGGCTCGATGAGGCGAAGACGGCGATCCTCGCGGGCTCGCTCGTCGCCGGCGCGGTGGGCTATCTCACGCTCCGACTCTCGCCCTCGCCCGGAGCGCCCGGCTCCCGGTAGGGGGTGGGCTCAGCCGCGCCCTCGGCGAGCGCTCGCTCGGCCTCGGCCTCGGCCGTCGCGATTCCTCGAGGCCGCCCGCGGCGGACCCACAGGCGATGGAACACCGCGGCGACCGCGAGCGTGGCGACGAGCGACGCGATCGGATAGCCCCGCCCCAGGTTGATCACGAGCGTGAACCCGACCATCACGGCGCCGAGCCAGTTCACCAGCACGTGTCGCATCGATCGTTCCCGGCGCGAGAACCTGGCCATCGCCATCAGACCAGCCATGAAGCTCACGAAGACCGCGACCGCGTAGAAGAGCACCAGCTCCTGGTCGCGGCCTCGCGCCGCCGCGACCACGGCGACGGAGATCGCGAGGTACACCACGACCGACCAGTACGGGGTGTGGTGGCGGTTCGTCGCGCCGAGCGCGGGCGGCAGGATGCCCAGCTGCCGGCCGCCGTCGCCAGTGTGTCGCGCGAGGGCCTTCAGCAACCCCGGCCCCGCCTGGAACGACGACGAGGCGGCGGCGAGCAGCAGCAGCGACGAGGTGAGCTGGAACAGCGCGAACCAGGCTCCGTCGCCGACCGCCGCTCGGGCGACATCGGCGATCAACGTCGAGTGTTCGGCGGGTTCGCCGATCCGCAGCGTGACGGCGAGGGCGACGATCGACAGCGTGAGCGTGCCCGCCAGCGCGAACGTGAGCCAGAGCGTGATACGACCGAAACGCGCTCGGCCTCGGTCGCCGAGTTGGCCGAGCTGCGCGATCGCCGACGAGGGGGCTTCGACGCCGGTCGCGAGCGCCATCGCGACCGGGAACGCGACGAGCACCGACCAGCCCGACGTGGCGTCGGACCCTCGCAGGGCGGCCTCACCGGGCGCGTGCGGAGCGATGAGCCCGAGCACGACGACCGGAACGGCCGCCGCGACGAAGGCCACCGTCATCGTCGCGAACACGCTCCGGCCGATGTGGCCGAACCACGTGACGGCGGCGACGACGCAGCACAGCAGCACGGCGATCGAGGTCCGGTGCGGCGCGAGCGACGGGAAGTACGCGATGGCGGCCGACGCGGCCGCTGCGACGCTGATCGCGATCGTGAGCACGAAGTCGACGACCAGGGCGCCGAGCGGCAGGAACGCCCACCCTTCGCCGAACGCCGAGCCGGTGGCGGCCACGGCTCCGCCACCCTGCGGGAACCGCCTGATCAGCTGGTCGTAGTTGAGGCAGACGAGCCAGATCACCCCCAGCACCAGGAGCATCGTCGGAACGAGCAGGGCGAGGTCGCCGTGCAGGGCGTGCAGGGCCGCCTCGATCGCGTAGGCGACCGACGAGACGGGATCGGCCATCACGGCGAACGCGAACGCGAACAGCAGCACGCCGGTCCGAACGGGACGGCCGCGAGACGGCGGTGACACCGATCTGCCCAGGGCGGCGCTCCCGCCGACCAGGCTTCCCGGCTCCCCTCTGGCGCTCGAACTCGCCGCCGATGCTAGGCGGGCGTGCCGGCTCGCGCAAGGCGGCGGTCGACGCCGGGTTCCCGCAGGTCAGCAGGGTGAGGGTTCCCTATACTGCACCGGTCGCCGGGCCCGAGGGCTCGGTCGCAGACTCCACCGACGTTCACCCGGAAGCTCACAGGAGGTTGCATGTTCGGCGTCCTCGCCCAAGAAGGCGGCCCGCTCGAGGTCACCTTCGGGTCCTTCGAGAACACCTGGTTGTGGATCGTGCTCGCCGTCTCGCTCGTGGCGCTCGTCTTCGCGTGGTACCTGCGCGCCAGGGTGCTCGCCGAGCCGGAGGGCACGCCGAAGATGCGCGAGATCGCGACGGCGATCCAGGAAGGTGCCAAGGCCTACCTGAGCCGGCAGTTCAGCACGCTCGGGGTCTTCCTCGGCATCCTCACGGTGTTGCTGTTCTTCGTGCTTCCGGTCGCCGACGGGGTCACGACCACGTTCCTCGGCATGTCGGCGGAGCTGTCGGTGCGCATCGGTCGCTCGGTCGCGTTCCTGTTGGGCGCGGGGGCCTCGATGCTCACGGGGTACGCGGGCATGTGGCTCGCCGTGCGCGCCAACGTGCGCACCGCCAACGCCGCGAAGGAGTCCGGGCTCCGCAAGGCGCTCACGATCGCCTTCCGGGCGGGCGGCGTCGCCGGCATGTTCACGGTCGGGCTCGGACTGTTCGGCGCGACGCTCATCCTCATCATCTTCAAAGGCGACGCCACGAGCGTGCTGGTCGGGTTCGGGTTCGGCGGCGCGCTGTTGGCGATGTTCATGCGGGTGGGCGGCGGCATCTTCACGAAGGCGGCCGACGTGGGCGCCGACCTGGTCGGCAAGGTGGAACAGGGCATCCCCGAGGACGACCCGCGCAACGCCGCCACGATCGCCGACAACGTGGGCGACAACGTGGGCGACTGCGCCGGCATGGCAGCCGACCTGTTCGAGAGCTACGAGGTCACGCTCGTCGCGGCGCTGATCCTCGGCGCCGCCGCCTTCGCCGACAGCGAGATCGGTGCGATCGCCGGCGTGATGTTCCCGCTGTTCGTGCGGGCGGTCGGCGTGATCACCTCGATCATCGGCATCATGGCCGTGACGCCGCGTTCCGAGACCGAGCACGGCATGAAGGCGATCAACCGAGGCTTCTTCCTCTCGGCGGTGATCTCCGCGGTCCTCGTGCTCGCGATCTCGGTCGTCTACATGGAGAGCTGGCGTCCGGGTCTGGCCGTTGCGATCGGTCTCGTGCTCGCCTCGGTCATCCAGATCATCACGCAGTACTTCACCGACACGAAGTACAAGCCGGTGAAGGAGGTCGCCGACTCCACGGTCACCGGCCCCGCCACGACCGTGTTGAGCGGGTTCTCGGTCGGTCTCGAGTCGGCCGTGTGGGCTGCCCTCGTGATCGCCGGGGCGATCATGGCCGCCTTCCTGCTCGCGGACCCGGCGTCCACGAACCTGTTCGCCGAGCGTCTCTACTTCATCGCGCTCACCGGTATGGGCATGCTGACGACCGTCGGCGTCGTCGTCTCGATGGACACCTACGGTCCGATCTCAGACAACGCGCAGGGCATCGCGGAGATGTCGGGCGAGTTCGAGGGCCGTCCGGCAGAGATCCTCGGCGGGCTCGACGCCGTGGGTAACTCCACGAAGGCCATCACGAAGGGCCTCGCGATCGCGACGG
>DASVGA010000051.1:0-10145 GCA_036379795.1 Actinomycetota bacterium
AGTCCTCCGGCCAGATGGTCGACTCGTCGGGCTCGGGCAACCACGGCACGCTGCAGGACATCACCCGCGTGAGTCCCGGCTACAACGGGAGCGGACGCGCCTACCGCTTCAACGGTTCGACCTCGCGGGTGATCGTCGACAACACAGCGAGCCTGAACCCGGGCACCCGCTCGATCACGATCACCGCGCGCGTGCGGTTCGACTCGAAGCCCTCGGCCTCGGTCGGCGACTACGACCTCGTGCGCAAGGGCGGCGGCGTCTACAAGATGGAGATCTACGGCACGGGACAGGGCTACTGCTACTTCAACGGCACCAACGGAACCCGGGAGATCAAGGCCGGGCCCGATCTCTCCGACTCCCGATGGCACACGATCGTGTGCAGGAAGACGTCCACCGGCATCACGCTGACGGTCGACGGCTCGTCGTGGTCCAAGAGCGGCAACGTCGGCTCGATCTCCAACGGGGGGCCACTGATCCTGGGCGGCAAGCCCAACGGCTCGGGCGACTGGTACGACGGCGTGATGGACGAGGTGCGGATCACCACCGTCTGATCGCCGCGATCGACGCCCTCATCGGCACGCGACGCCCCGGCGCGCCACGATACCGAGGTTCCGTGCGTTCCAGACGATCTGACGTCGGGTTACCTCTCAGCCCTGCGGGTAAGGCATCCATCGGGAACGAGCGACAGACAGGGAGGTGTTCCCAGATGGAGACGAACGTGTGGAGCTACTCCGTCGACACGGTCGACGAGCTCGATGTCGAAGGCTTCAAGGTCGAAGCGGTCGACGGCGACATCGGGAAGATCGACGAGGCTACCTACGAGGTCGGATCCTCGTACATCGTGGTCGACACGGGCCCGTGGATCTTCGGTCGCAAGGTGGTGCTGCCGGCGGGGACGATCGAGCGGATCGATCTCGACGACGAGAAGGTGCTCGTGCGGCTCACCAAGGACCAGATCAAGGACTCGCCCGAGCTCGGGGAGTCCACCGACTACCGCTCCGAGGAGTACCGCACGCAGCTCGGCACGTACTACGACCCGTACGTCCGTAGCTGACCTGGAGGAACATCGGAGGCCGGGCCATCGCCCGGGGAAATGCCAACGGGGCCGGCGCTTGGCGCCGGCCCCGTTGCATATGCGCTCTCGCGCGAGAAGGTCAGACGCCTCTGACGTTCGCCGCCTGCGGGCCCTTCTGGCCCTGGGTGACGTCGTACTCGACCTTCTGGTTCTCATCGAGGTTGCGATACCCCTCGCCAGAGATCGCGCTGAAGTGCACGAACACATCGGCGCTGCCGTCGTCAGGCGTGATGAAGCCGAAGCCCTTCTCGGAGCTGAACCACTTCACGGTTCCTGTTGCCACGTGCGATCCCCTCCTTCCTTCCGCCGGATCGGGCATCGTGCACGAAGCTGGCCCGTCGGCGCCGGCCGTGACAGCCGGTTGAGGGAACTGCTCGAAGCTTGTAACCGCGATCGGTGCCCTCGACCGGTAACGCTAGCAGGAACGGGTGACGCGCGGCCGGACGTTCGACGGATCGGACCGATACGGTCGGGTGCGTGGACGCTGGTGGCGACCCCCGGCTCGAGGCGGCGATCGGTGCGGTCGAAACATGGCGTGGTCGCGACATCGGCCTCACACCCACGGCGAGCACAGACGGCGAGCGGCGCTTCTTGGTCGAGGTGGACGGCGACCTGTTCGTGCTGAGGGTCTCCTCGCCCGTCGCC
Organism: Actinomycetota bacterium; assembly: GCA_036379795.1. Classification (GTDB taxonomy): domain Bacteria; phylum Actinomycetota; class UBA4738; order UBA4738; family HRBIN12; genus JAOUEA01. Next base: position 1,721 of record DASVGA010000051.1, read on the forward strand.
CCTCGACCGGTCGGAGGCCTCGACGCCGAGGTCGACATCGTGCGAGCCGCCGCGGCGGCCGGTGTGACGCCCGGCGTGATCGCGTGGATCCCATCGCTCGGATGCCTCGTGACGCAAGCCGTGCCGGGTCGCCCGCTGTCCACGAGCGACGCGCTCGACCACGACGTGCTGGCATCGGTCGTGGGCTCGATCCGGGCGTTGCATGCGTGTCCGCTTCCCGGCGTGGAACGATCGGTGTTCCGCGACGCCGACGATCTGCGGCGTGCAGCGCTCGCACGCGGCGTGACGATGCCGCACGCAGAGGCCGAGGCGACCGAGGCGATGGGCCGCCTCGGCCCGGCGATCGAGGCACGGTCTCACCATCGGGTCGTCTGTCACGGCGACCTCAGCCTCGAGCACCTGTTCCTCGACGGTGAGCGTGTGTGGCTCGCGGAGTTCCGTCACGCCGGGGCGGGCGACGCGTTCGAGGACCTCGGTAGCGTGGCCGCGCACCTCGCGCTGTCGCAGGAGCAGAGCGAGGCGCTGCTCACGTACTACTTCGGCGAGGCCGACGACGACTCGCGATGCGACCTCACGATGGCGCGGGCCGCGGCCGACTACCTGATCGCCATGCGGACCCTTGCGGAGCCCTCGGTCGTGAGCCACATGCAGACGGTCGAAGCGCGGCTCGCCCAGGTCGCCGCCGCGGCAGCCGAGGCGGGCGTGGGGTGATCCGGAGCCGCCGCTACGAGCCGGCTTCCAGCGAGAACCAGGCCACGCGGTGCGGCCTACCGCTCCAGGTCATCAGCGCCTGCCCGAGGTAGAGACCGTGGTCGATCTGCACCAGCTCGTCGACCACTCGCCGCATCGGGAACGCCGGATTCTGCTCGACGCCCCGGTAGTCCAAGCGCAGGGCCGTGACCGATGGGTGGCTCACGCTCGGTGCGATGCTCGTCACGAACCGGAAAGCCGACGTGCCCTGCTCGTCGTGGCCGAGGCCCCGGTAGCGCGGGAAGACCGTGCGGATCGCTCGCCGGCCCCCCACCGTGAACAGGTTGACGCCCTCTGCGGCGTGCCGTGAGAAGTGTTTGCCTCGCCACGGCATCCACCAGCGCGACATCGCCTCGAACGGCCCGTCGAGTCCGTAGCCGCACGTGGTCGCGATGAGCCGACCTGGGTGGAAACCCACGAGGCCCTCGGCCACCTTGCCGTTCGCGAAGCAGCTCTGCAGCTCGGCCAGGCCGAGCGAGCGGTCGAGGCGAAGCATGGCCACGGCATGCCAGAAGTCGTTCACGATCGAGCCTCCATCGCGGCGAGGAACTCATCGAGGTCGGGCGCGACGTTGTAGGTGGGCTCCAGGAAGCCTTCGAGCGCCTCGACCGTCTTGTAGCCGTTGCCGGTCACGTAGGCCACGACCTCCTCACCCGGCCGCACGATGCCTTGCTCGACCATGCGCTTGAGATTCGCGACGGTGACCCCGCCGGCGGTCTCGGTGAACACGCCCTCGGTGCTCGCGAGCAGCGCGATGCCCTCGCGGATCTGCTGCTCGGTGCACCATTCGATGTGGCCCTGGGTCTCACGCGCCACCTTCAGCGCGAAGTAGCCGTCGGCCGGCGCGCCGATCGCGAGCGAACGGGCGATCGTGTCGGGCTTGACCGGCGTGACCTCGTCGGCGCCGTCGAGGAAGGCCTGCGCGACCGGACGGCATCCCTCGGGCTGTGCGCCGCTCACCCGATACGGCTTCTCCTCCACCGCTCCGATCGCGATCAGCTCGCCGAAGGCCCGGTGGATCTTCGTGAGCAGCGCGCCGCTCGCGATCGGCACCACCACGTGATCGGGCAGGCGCCATCCGAGCTGCTCGGCGGTCTCGAAACCGAGCGACTTCGAGCCTTCGGCGTAGTAGGGGCGCATGTTCACGTTGACGAACGCCCACGGGAGCGCGTCGGCCACCTCGCTGCAGAGCCGATTCACGTCGTCGTAGTTGCCCTTGACCGCCACGACCTTGGCTCCGTAGCACTCGGTCGCGAGGATCTTCGCCCGCTCCAGGTCCTCGGGCACGAAGACGAAGCACTCGATGCCTGCCTTGGCGGCATGCGCGGCGGTAGCGTTCGCGAGGTTGCCGGTCGAGGCGCACGAGATCGCCTCGTACCCGAAGGCCCGCGCCATCGTGGTCGCGATGCTCACCACCCGGTCCTTGAAGGAGTTGGAAGGATTGACCGAGTCGTCCTTGACCCAGATCACCCCGTCGTGACCGACCGCGGCGGCGAGGTTGTCGGCGCGCCGGAGCGGGGTGAACCCGGCCCCGAGGTCGACCCGCTCGATGCCCGGCCCGCCGGGCAACAGCGCCTCGTATCGCCACAGTGTGTGCGGCCCGGCTTCCACCTGCTTGCGGAAGTCGATCCCGTCGAGCGACTGCAGGTCGTACGACGGCTCGAGGGGGCCGAAGCATTCCTCGCAGACCGTCAGCGGCTCGACCGGGTACTGCTGTCCGCAGATGCGGCACTGCAAGGCCGCGGGCGACGTGATCGTCGGCCGCCCGCTCACCAGGTCACCGCACCCTGGTGGGCCGATCCGACCGTGCGGGCATACTTGGCGAGGGCGCCCTGCGTGTAGCGGTGCTCGGGCTGAGTCCACTCGGAGCGCCGGCGCTCGAGCTCGGTGTCGTCGACCAGCACCTCGATCGTGCGCGCGTCGGCGTCGATGCGGATGCGGTCGCCGTCACGCACGAGCGCGATCGGACCGCCGACGAACGCCTCGGGCGCGATGTGGCCGACGCTGAAGCCTTTGGTCGCTCCGCTGAAACGTCCGTCGGTGATGAGCGCGACCTCGCTGCCGAGGCCGGCCCCGGCGACCGCCGCGGTCACCGCGAGCATCTCGGGCATGCCTGGGGAGCCCTTCGGGCCCTCGTAGCGGATCACGATGACGTCGCCGGCACCGAACGCACCGGCCGTGAGCGCGTCGAACGCAGCCTGCTCGGAGTCGAAGGCTTTCGCGGAACCCTCGAAGACGAGCCCCTCGGCGCCGGCGGCCTTCACTACGGCCCCGTCGGGAGCGAGGTTCCCCCGCAGGATCGCGAGACCCCCCCACGGATGGATCGGATCGCTCGGAGGATGCACGACCTCGCCGTCGGGTGCGGCGACGCTCATGGCTGCGAGGTTGTCGGCGATCGTCTTGCCGGTCACGGTCATGCAGTCGCCGTGCAGCAGGCCGGCGTCGAGCAGCTCCTTCATCACGACCTGCACGCCGCCGACACGATCGAGATCGCTCATCACGAACTTGCCCGCCGGGCGTACGTCGACGAGGTGCGGCACGTCGCGCGAGACGCGATCGAAGTCGTCGAGCTGCAGATCCACGTGAGCCTCACGGGCGATCGCGAGCAGGTGCAGCACGGCGTTGGTCGAGCCGGCGAGCGCCATCACGACCGCGATCGCGTTCTCGAACGCCTGCTTGGTCAAGATGTCTCGCGGCAGGGGACCGTCGTCGGCGACGAGGCGTGCGGCCAGCAGACCCGACTCGCGCGCAGCGACCTCGCGCCGGTAGTCGACGGCCGGCGGTGATGCCGACCCCGGGAGCGACATGCCGATCGCCTCGCCCACGGCCGCCATCGTGTTCGCGGTGTACATGCCGGCGCACGAGCCCGTGCCGGGACAGGCGGCGCGCTCGATGCCCCCGAGCTCGGCGTCGTCGATCGTTCCCTTGGCGTGGGCGCCGACCGCTTCGAAGACGTCTTGGATCGTGACGTCGCGCCCCCGGTAGGTGCCCGGCAGGATCGTGCCCCCGTAGAGGTAGACCGAGTGCAGGTTCAGGCGCGCCATGGCCATCAACATGCCCGGCTCGCTCTTGTCGCACCCGGCGATGCCGACCAAGCCGTCGAAACGCTCGGCATGCATGACGAGCTCGACCGAGTCGGCGATCAGGTCGCGACTCATGAGCGACGCCTTCATGCCCTCGTGCCCCATCGCGATGCCATCGCTGATCGCGATCGTCGTGAACTCGATCGGAACCGAGTCGGCCTGTCGCACGCCTTCCTTGGCGAGGGCGGCGAGCTTGTCGAGGTGGTAGTTGCAGGGGGTGACCTCGTTCCAGCTCGAGGCCACGGCCACCTGCGGCTTGCCGAAGTCCTCTTCGTTGAGGCCGACGGCCCTGAGCATGGCGCGGGCGGGCGCTCGATGGGAGCCGTCGGTGACCTCCCAGCTCCGTGGCTTGCCCCGCGGGCGCTCGCCCTGCATCGGTACCGCCTTCCTCGACGTGGGGTGGATGGGCCCTCACCGTAGCAACCACGGCACGAGGCCGACGTGCGAGCAGGTAGCATGCGCGCGCGATGGAAGCGACCGACCAGGCCGTGGACCCCGTCCCGCCCGATGAAGGCCGAAGCTGGTGGCTCCGCGAGGCGCTCGCCCTGCCGGAGTTCGCGGGCGAGCCTGCACCCGCGCTGCAGGGCGATGCGACCGCCGACGTGGCCGTGCTGGGAGGCGGCTACACGGGACTGTGGACCGCCTATCAGCTGAAGCGGCTCGATCCGGGCGTCGACGTCGTCGTGCTGGAGCAGGACATCTGCGGCGGCGGTCCCAGTGGCCGCAACGGCGGGTTCGTGAGCAGCTACTGGAACGACCTTCCACACCTCGCCCGAACCCACGGCGACGCCGCGGCGCTGCGCCTGTGCCAAGCCGGCGAGCGAAGCGTCGAGGCGATCGGCGCGTTCTGTGAGGAGCACGACGTCGACGCGTGGTACCGGGCCGACGGCGACCTGAACGTGGCGGCCTCCGAGGTGCAGATCGGCGCATGGGCCGACCTGGTCATCACCGCCGAGCGGCTCGGACTCGCCGAGGACTTCGAGGTGCTCTCGGCCGAGGCCACGCGCGCGCTGGTCGACTCGCCGGTGTTCCGAGGCGGGGTCTCGAGCCGCTACGGGGCGACCGTGCAGCCGGCCCGTCTCGCACGGGGGCTCCGCCGGGTCGTGATGGAGATGGGCGTGCGCGTGCACGAGCAGACCCCGGTGACGCGGTTCGGGTCGGGCTCACCCACGGTGACCGAGACGCCGTCGGGAACCGTACGGGCCGGCTCCGCGGTGATCGCCCTCAACGCGTGGGCGGCGCATTGGAAACGCTTCCGCCGCGCGATCACGGTGCGAGGCAGCTACATCGTGCTGACCGCTCCCGCTCCCGAACGCCTGAAGGAGATCGGGTGGACGAACGGCGCGGGGCTCAGCGACTACCGAGCCGCCTTGCACTACGTGCGCACGACGCCCGACGGGCGCATCGCGTTCGGCATCGGCGGCATGCAGCCGAACCTGGCGCGCTCCATCGGACCCCGCTTCGCCTACGACGAGCGCGCGCTGAGCGTGGCGACGGCCGACCTGCGGCGCATGTTCCCGAGCTTCGACGACGTGGGGATCGAAGCCGGCTGGGGCGGTCCGATCGATGTCTCGGGCACCCACCTGCCGTTCTTCGGCAGCCTGGAAGCCGGCACCGCTCACTACGGTCTGGGGTACACGGGCAACGGCGTCGGCCCGGCGCACCTCGGCGGGCGCATCCTCGCCCATCGGGTGCTGGGCCGACATGACGAGGTGCTCGAGCTGCCGATCGTCGACGGCGAGCCGCTGCGGTTCCCGCCCGAGCCGATCCGATCGCCGGGGGCACTGATCGCGAACCACGCGATCCGGCACAAGGACGAGGTCGAGGATCGAGGCGAGGAGCCGAACCCCATGGTGGACTTCGTGGCGAGGCTCCCCCGACGCCTCGGGTACAACCTGGGTCCGTAGCGCTCGCGCATCAGTCGCCGAACGGCGTGAACCCCGGCGCGGAGCGCGGCCAGGGGCGTGCGGCTTCCCAGGCGGCGCCGACCGCGAGCACCATGTCGTCGGCGAACCGCGGACCGGTGATCTGCAGACCGAACGGAACCCCGTTGGGCGAGACCCCTGCCGGTACCGACAGCGACGGATGCCCGGTGATGTTCGTCGCCTGGGTGTTGTAGGCCGACGATGGCGAGCCGACGTCGTCGCTGCCCGGGGCACGTCCGTCGGCGAAGAAGCCCTCGATGCACATCGTCGGGCACACCAGCACGGCGTCGTCGCCGAGCATCTCGTCGAGCACGCGTGCCTGGTCGAAGCGCCGGCGCCTGGCGGCGAGGTAGGCATCGGCACTGATGCCCGCGGCGGCGTCGAGCGCGGACCGCAGGTAGGGCGTCAGGTCGTCGGCGCGCTCGGTGACGACGTCGCGGCCGATCCAGGTGAGCTCCTCGACCGCCACGGTCGTGAACCAGTCGTCGTCGATCTGCTCGGTGAACGGCGGCGGCACCCGCTCGATCGCGTGGCCCGTGGCCACCTGCAGGGCGGCGATCGCCTCGTCGAAGAGCGCGGCGACCGGCGACGGGAGCGGACCGTAGTCGGACATGCGGGTCGTGGCCACGATGCGAGCGGGCCGAGCGTCGCCTCGAGGTGACCACGCCGGTGTAGCGGTCGGGTCGCCCGGCACCGGTCCTCGCATGACGTCGAGGAGCAGCGCGGCGTCGGCGACGCTCGTCGCGAGCGGACCCTTGGTCGACAGGTCGATCCACGACGGTGTGGGGTCGTGGCCGATGAGCCCTGCCGTCGGCTTCAGCCCGACGAGGCCGCAGAAGGCTGCGGGGATCCGGATCGACCCTCCCCCGTCGGTGCCGGTCGCGAGCGGCGCCAGACCCGCCGCGAGCGCGGCCCCGCTTCCACCGCTCGAGCCCCCGGGCGACCACTCGAGCGACCACGGGTTGCCGGTGTCGCCGAAGAGCCGGTTCGACGTGAAGCCCTCGAACGCGAACTCCGGGAGGTTCGTCTTGCCAACCACGATCGCGCCGGCCGCGCGCAGCCGGGCGACGACCTCACAGTCGCGCTCGGCCGGAGCGGCGTCGCTGCGAAGGAGCGACCCGAACGTCGTCGGGAGCCCGGCGACGTGCTCGTTGTCCTTGACCAGCAGGGGAAGGCCGGCCAGCGGTCCGATCACCTCGCCGGCCGCGACCCGCGCATCGATCGCGGCGCCCTCGGTGAGAGCGTCGGCGCCACGGGTCGACACCACCGAGTTGATGGGCCCGTCGAGCCGCTCGATGCGACCGAGCGACTCGGCGACGAGCGCCTCGGCGACACCGCGCCCTTCACGCACCGAGGCGGCGAGCTCCCTGAGCATCAGACGGGCCCGAACGGCACGACGCGCGCGCCGTCCTTCCACACCTGCTCGATGCGCGACTCGTAGTCGTCGAACACGAGCGGGTCGCCGTCGAGCACCACGAGATCGGCGCGCTTGCCCGCCTCCAGGGTGCCGAGCTCGCCCTCGAGCCCCATCAGCTCGGCGGCGCTCGAGGTCGCGGCGTGCAGCGCCTGCGCGGGCGTGAAGCCGTGCTCGGACATGTGGCGCAGCTCGTTGAGGTTCGTGCCGTGCGGGGCGACCGGGCAGTCGGTTCCCATCGCGACCTTCAGGCCGGCGTCGGCGGCGAGCTGCATCGCGTCGAACTCGGGTCGCCCGAGGGTGCGAAGCTTCTCGCGCACGGCCGTCGGCACCCGCTCGTCGTTGGCGAGCGCTTCGGTGGTGTCGCCCGACGTCAGCGTCGGCACCAGCCATGTGCCTCGCTCGAGCATCATCCCGGCGGCTTCGGCATCGAGGAACGTGCCGTGGTCGATCGAGCGCACACCCGCTCGCACCGCCCGCTTGATGCCTTCCGGCCCGTGCGCGTGCGACATCACCCAGGTGCCGAGGTCGGCCGCCGTCTGGACGATGGCGTCGACTTCGGCTTGGGAGTAGTTGGGTTCCATCGGATCGTCGGCAGGCGACAGGAAGCCGCCGCTCGACGCGATCTTGATCACGTCGGCGCCGGCGCGGATCACCTCGCGCACCTTCGCGCTGACGCCGTCGACGCCGTCGCAGACGCCCGAGGGCATGCCCGGGTACTCGACGCTGCCGAAGCCCAGCCCCGGGGGGCCGCTCGGGAGCCACGGATCGTTGTGGCCTCCGGTCATGGAGAGCATCGTCACCGAGATCTGCATGCGCGGACCGACGAGCGTGCCTTCTGCCACCGCCGCTCGCAGACCTGCGTCGGCCCCCGACGCGTCGCGCACGGTCGTGATGCCGAGGGCGATCGTCCTGCGCAGGTTCAGGCCCATGCGGTGGAACGTGAGCGAGAACGGCTCCTGCATGCGCGCGTACTCGTCGAAGTCCTCGTATCGGGAGGCTACGTGCACGTGGCAGTCGAACAATCCGGGCAGCAGGGCCTTGCCGGCACAGTCGACGGCGTCGTCGCCGTCGAGCCCCGTACCCACGTCGGCGATGCGTCCGTCGTCGATCACCACGTCGCCCGGCGCCGGTGCGGACCCCGAGCCGTCGAAGACGACCCCTCCGTGGAACAGCGTCCGTGCCAACTCACGCCTCCTCGCAGCCGCGACCTAGACTCGCGCCGAACCCTACCGCCCCGACGAGGAGCCAAC
>DASVGA010000052.1:0-7129 GCA_036379795.1 Actinomycetota bacterium
GCCGGCTCGCGTCCGTCGCTCGCATCGTTGTTCGCGGCGCACGTCTTCTTCAACCTCGCCGTGGTCGTGCGGGTGGTGGGGAGCTTCTGGTCGCAGCTGGACCCGGCGTACGAGGACGTCGCGGCCGAGATGGGCGCGACGGGCCTGCGGCGGTTCACCGACGTGCTGCTGCCGCTCGCGCGGCCGTCGATCCTGGGTGCCGCGACGCTCGTGTTCCTCTTCACGTTCACATCGTTCGGCGTGGCGCTGCTGCTCGCCGGACCGGCGAGGGCGACGATCGAGGTGGAGATATTCCGGCAGACGTCACAGCTGCTGAACCTTCCGGTCGCAGCGGCCCTGACGCTCGTGCAGCTCGTGATCGTGGCGGGGCTGTTGTGGCTCACCTCGCGCACGGAGTCTCGAGCGAGCGCGCGTCAACGCGTGGTCGCGTCGGCCGATGCCGCTCGGGCGCCGCGCACGAGGGGCGAACGGATCTTCGTCACCGTGGCGGCGCCGCTGCTCGCGGCCGCGGTGCTCGCGCCGCCGCTGCGACTGCTCTGGCGCTCGGTGCGAACCGCGACCGGCCTCACGCTCGAGCGATACCTCGATCTGGGGGGTGTGCGGCGGGGGAGCGCGCTGCCGGTCGCACCGCTCGATGCGGTGATGACCTCGCTGGGGGTCGCCACGGGCGCCGCCGTGCTCGCGCTCGTCGTGGGCGTGATCGCCTCGTGGGCCATCGCGAGCCGGGATACGGCATCGGTCACGGGGTCTCGTTCCTCCCGACAGGGCTCGTGGCTTCGGGTCCTCTCGGCGGTTCCGCTGGGCGTCTCGGCCGTGACCGTCGGCTTCGGATACGTCGTGGCGTTCGACTCCGGCGCGCTCGACCTTCGCGGCAGCACCTGGCTCCTCGTGGCCGCCCAGGCGGTGGTCGCGCTTCCGTTCGTCGTGCGCCTGGTGGAACCCGTCCTGGCCGCCACCCGGCACGACCTCAGCGAGCAGGCCGCCGCGCTCGGAGCGTCACCATGGCAGACGGCGCGCGACGTGCTGCTTCCCGTGGCCTCGCGCGCGATCGCGGGCGCGGCGGTGTTCGCGTTCGCGGTCTCGCTCGGTGAGTTCGGGGCCAGCGCGTTCGTAGCGCGCCTCGATTCGCCGACCATGCCGATCGCGATCGTGCGCTTGCTCTCGCAGCCCGGTGCCGCCTCGGTCGGCCAGGCCACCGCGATGTGCGTGGTGTTGATGGCGGTGACGGCCGGCGTCACCGTCGCGATCGACCGCTTCCGGGTGGGGACCTTCGGGCGGCTCTGACGGTGGATGCCACGCGATCAGATCCTGGGTGCGGGCGGCGGCGCGGTGGTGACTTGCACGACCGCCGGTTCTTCCGAGGCGTTGCGGATCGTGAGCTCGGCGCCCGCCGGCACCAACACGGCGTGCCATTGGCTCATGCGCGCGCGTCCCTTGCCCACCTGCACCGCGACCTCGCCCGCGAGCACCGACACGATCGCGTCGGAGCCACGGTCGCTGACGGGTCCGACGTCCTGCGGGCCCTGCAGGCAGATCAGTTGGCTCCAGATGCGCTCGGTCTCGAACAGCACCTCGGTGCGAACGGCGTCGTCATCGAACCGAACGAGGTCTCTCATGTCGCGAGGTTTCATGTCGGCCAGCCTATCGAGCGGCATCGAACCCGCCGCGACTGCCCCCCGGCCCCACGTCTACACTGCCCGGCGATCGAGAGGTCGCGGACGCGCGCGACCTCGGCGGCCGAGGCGATGGCGAAGGAGCGACACGACGTGACCACCTATTCCTACTCGAGCGAGTCGGCCGCGGACGTGAAGGCCGGGCTGCTGATCGTGCCCGTGTTCGAGGGACCGAAGCCAGGGCCGGGGGTCCGGGAGACCGGGCTCGCGAAGGCTTACTCGGACGCGAAGCACACGGGGAAGCGGGGCGAGTCGGTGCTGGTGACGCGCCGCGATCGCGACCGGTTCGCGGCGGGCGCGGTGCTGCTCGTCGGGGTCGGAACCAAAGCCGAGTTCACGGTCGAGGCCGCACGCAGGGCCCTCGCGCGCGCTGCGACCACCGCACGGCGGTTCGGCACGGTGGCGACCACCTTCCCTCAGGCGTTCGCCCCCGGCACGGCCGCCGACGCGGTGCAGGCGGCAGCGGAAGGGCTCGGGCTCGGCGACTACCGCTTCGACCGCTATCGATCCAAGCCCGAGAAGGGCACGGGGCTTTCGAAGGTGACCGTGCTGGGAGCCTCGAAGTGGCCGGCCAAGCCCATGAAGGACGCCGTGAAGCGCGCCGCGATCGTCGTCGACGCCGTGTGCTGGGCACGCGATCTCGTGAACACGCCCGCCGGTGACATGCCGCCCGCCGAGATCGCGCGTGAGGCGCAACGCATGGCGCGGTCCGTCGGCCTCACCTGCAAGGTCTGGAACGAGTCACAGCTCTCCAAGGGCGGCTTCGGCGGCATCCTCGGCGTCGGCAAGGGAAGCGTGAACCCCCCACGCATGATCGAGCTCAGCTACACCGGAGCCGGCAGCGCCACGCCCATCGCGCTCACCGGCAAGGGCATCGCCTTCGACTCGGGCGGCCTGTCGATCAAGGACGCCAAGGGCATGGAGACGATGAAGGACGACATGGGCGGCGCCGCATCGATCCTCGCCACGATGAAGGCGATCGCCCGATTGAAGCCCAAGATCAACGTGATCACGGCGATCCCGTGCAGCGAGAACATGCCGAGCGGCTCGGCGCAGAAGCCCGGCGACGTGATCACCCACCGCGGCGGAAAGACGTCGGAAGTCCTCAACACCGACGCCGAAGGCCGCCTCGTGCTCGCCGATGCGCTCGCCTTCTTGACCGAACAGCAGCCCGCCTTGATCGTCGACACGGCGACGCTCACCGGCGCGTGCGTCGTCGCGCTCGGCACCTCGATCGCGGGAGCCATGGGCAACGACGACGCCCTGATCCGCGAGCTGATCGCTGCGGGACAGGCGACCGGCGAGCCGATCTGGCAGCTTCCGCTGCACGCGGACTACCGCGCGCTGATCGACTCGCCCGTCGCCGACATCAAGAACGTCGGGGACCGATGGGGCGGGGCGATCACGGCCGCGTGGTTCTTGGCGGAGTTCGTCGGCGAGACGCCGTGGTGTCACCTCGACATCGCGGGGCCCGCGTTCAGCGATCGCGGCACCGACCTCAGTCCGCGTGGGGCGACCGGCGTGCCGGTGAGAACGCTGGTGAAGTTCGTGTTGGACCGGGCGGCTGCCTGACCTCGGAGGGGCCGTGTGAGCGACATCGAGATCCCCGCCGCGCAGGTCGATGACGCCGACGCAGCGCCGTCCGAGACCCCCCGCACCGGGCCGGTGCTCGGTGTCTTCGCGCACCCTGACGACGCCGAGATCGCGGCCGGCGGCACGATCGCGAACTGGACAGCCGCCGGCCGTGAGGTCCACCTCCTCGTGCTTACCAACGGCGACCGCGGCTCGCAGGACCCCGCGCTCGACCGGGCTGAGCTCGCGCTCACGCGCGCCCGAGAGACCGAGGCGGCGGGTGAGGTGCTGGGGCTCGCGAGCGTACGTCTGCTCGACGTGCACGACGGCGACCTCGTGAACACGGTGGAGGTTCGCGAACAGGTCGTGCGCCGCATCCGAGAGGTCCGCGCCGAGACGGTGCTCTCGGTCGACCCCACCGCCGTCTTCTTCCAGAACAGCTACTACAACCACTCCGACCACCGCACCGCGGGCTTCGTCGCGCTCGACTCGGCGTTCCCCGGGTCGGGCAACCCGCACTTCTTCCCCGAGCACCTGGGCGACGGGCTCGCGGTGCAGGACATCACCGAGGTCTGGCTCGGGTGGACGAACGAGCCGAACCACACCGAGGACGTCACCGCCACGTGGCAGACGAAGATCGACGCGCTGGCGTGTCACGAGAGCCAGCTCGCCGAAGGCATCCGCTTCTTCGAGACGTTCCTGCTCGCAGAAGCCGAGGAAGCCGGCACGAAGATCGGTGTCGCCAGGGCCGAGGAGTTCCGCCGCCTCGACCTGACGTAGGCTCGGCGGCGTGGCGAACCACCACTTCGGTGAGATCGGCGACGTCTGGAAGCACCTGGTGCTCGGCGATGTGCTCGACCGGGTGCGACCGTCGCGGTACTGGGAGACCCACGCCGGTTCGGGCACGTACGTGCTGGATCGTACGTGGGAGCGGGAGTACGGCGTGTTCACGCTGTTGCGCGAGGCTCCGCGCGCTCCGGCGATCAACGCATCCCGGTTCGTCGGGCTCGTGCGCACGCTTCCTCCGGCGAGCGACGGCACCGAGCGGTATCCGGGGTCGCCGCGGCTCGCGATGGAGGTGCTCGGTGACCGAGCCACCTATCTCTTCTGCGACCTCGACCCCGCGAGCGTCGCCGACCTGACCCGCACGGCGCGGGAGCTCGATCTGCAGGACCTCGTGCGTGTCGAGCATGCCGACGGGCTCGCGACCGTGTGGTTCGCGGCGCAGGCCCTGTCGCCGACCGAGGCCGCTGCGACGCTCGTGCTGCTCGACCCGTTCGACGAGACGGAGCGGTCCGTCGACGACATGGACTCGCTCGATCTGCTCTCGAGGCTCGCCGCCGGGGGCTTCCCGACCATCATGTGGTTGGGATACGACGACGGCGCCGCACGCGAGGCGATCAGCGCACGGACGGGGACCGACGGCGTCGCATCGCAGCGGTTCCACATCGATACGGCGTTCCTGCGCGGCGAGACGACGCTCAACCCGGGGGCCGCGGGCTGCGGCATGGTCCTCGCGAACGTGCCGCTCGACGTGGTGGATCACGTCGAGCGGCTCGGCAGGCAGCTCGAAGCCTGTTACGACGAGGCCCTGATGCCCGACGGCACGCCGGGCGGGCTGCGCTTCACCCGGGTCGACGTGGGGTGAGTCAGGCGGTCTTCGTGGCCGTCGCCACGATGACCTCGCGGAAGTCGTTCAACGGGTCCGGGAACCGCTCCGCGAACAGGCTCCGGGCGCGCTCGCGGAGCGATGACCACCCTGCATCGCCGAGCATGTTCTTCACGAACCGGCCGGTCGCCCAGACCTGCAGGCCGTCGAGGTACTCCTCGAGCGGGTAGGTCCAGTGGTACTTGAAGATCTCCGTGCGCACGCTGCGGAACTTCGCGTCGATCAAGGCCTCCTCGACGGCGGTGCGCTTCCTGAAGCGCTCGTGCCAGGGCGCCGCTTCGGCGTAGGCAGGGGCGAGCATCTCCCTCGGCACGACGCTCTCGACGAGCTCGCGCCAGGCCTGCTGATACGCATCGACGCCGTCGGCCCACGTGGTGAAGCCGATGCGGCCGCCCGGTCTCAGCACGCGCGCGATGTCGAAGAGCACCGTCTCGACCTTGGTGAAGTGAGCGAGCACGAACGACCCGAGCACCGCGTCGAACGTGCCGGGCCCGAACGGAAGATCGATCGCCTGTGCCGCGACCACGGGCACCTTAGGGCGTTCGCGGCGCGCCACCATCAACATGCCGACCGATTCGTCGATGCCGACGATCGTTGCGCCCGAGTCGGCCGCGACCTGCGCCGCGACGCCCGTTCCGGTTCCGACGTCGAGCACCCTCGCACCGTCGGGGAGTGCGGTCATCTCGACGAGGTCGCGGGCCGGCTCGGCGAGCCTATCGGCGTGTACGCGTTCGTACGTCTCGGCGACATCGTCGTAGGTGCGCCAGTCGTTCATCGACAGCCAGCCTATCGGTCGATGAGCGGAACGCCGGAGCCGGCGACGCTCGGTTCGATCCGCACGCGCTGCCCGAGGGCCGCCCCCCGGTACGCTGTCGGGCCGTATGCGACAGGAGACGCGATGACCGGCGCGGCCGGCTACATGGCCCTCGTGCTGGCCGAAGCGGTCGCGGGGGCGGGCGTCTTCCTGTGGCTGAGCCCCCTGTGGAACGAGGTCAAGCGCGGGTTCTTCACCCTCACGTGCGCCGTGCTGTTCGTGGTCGCCGCCGCCGCGTGGCTCTCGACCCGCGCCGCACAGGTCGAAGGTGACGAGGCGGGGCGATGGGCCTCGGTGCTCGCGCTCGTCACGCTGGCGTGCATCGGCCTCGCGTTCGTGCTGATGCTCGCGAAGCGTCACGCTCCGGCTCGGGTCGTGGGCCTCGCGGGTGCGGCCGTCTCCGTCGCCACGCTGGTCGCGATGGCCGGCGCCGCGCGCCAGCCTCTGCCGATCGCGTTGTTCCAGCTGATCGCCGGTGCCGCCTTCCTCGGCTCCATCACCGACGGTCTCTTGCTGGGTCATTGGTACCTCACCGACCGGGGCTTGAGCCGCGGACCGATCGACCGGATCACGACCGCGATGATCGTGGCGGTCGTGCTGGAGGCTGCGGCGGTGATCTCCGGAGGATTCGAGGGCGTCGAGAGCTCCGCCGCGCTGAATCCGCTGCTCACCGCCGGGGCGCTCGCTCCCTGGATCGCGCTCGGCATGGTGGTCGCGACGCTGCTGATCGCCCTGCTCACGCGGGCGACCCTCAAGGGGGAGCGTGCCTCGGCCGTGCAATCGGCCACGGGCTTCTACTACCTCGCCGTGGTGACCGGGTTCACCGCCGAGGTCGCGGTGAAGACCAGGTTCCTGGCCTAGCGATGGAGACCGCCGTGATCGTCGCGGGCCTCGCGGCCGAGGCTGTCGTATGGTGGCTCGTCGCGACGAGGCGTGCCGACGTCTGGAGGCTCATGCCGCCGGTGCTCAGCGCGATGGGGGTCGCCGCGGTGGCCGTGCGACCTCCGGTTGCCGCGGGTGCGACGGACGCGACGATCGCGCTGGCTGCCGGCCTCGCCGCCGGCGTCGCGTTGTACCTCGCGACCCGTGCATTCGTCTGGGTCGCCTCCCGGTGGGGACCGTTCCGCCGCGACGTGCTCGAGACCTACGGTCAAGCCGGTGACGTGACGCTCGCCACCACGCTCGTCCTGAGTCTCGCGATCATGGTGCCTGCCGAGGAGCTGTTCTGGCGGGGGTTGGTGCAGGCCCACCTGCAGGGCGCCACGGCCGCCGCGACGGCCGCGCTCGCCACGTGGGCCGCCTACATCGGCGTCAACCTCGCGAGCCGCAGCCAGCCGATCGTGGCCGCCGCGATCGTCGGCGGCGCGGCCTGGGCCGGACTCGCGTGGTGGTCCGAGGGCG
>DASVGA010000053.1:0-2150 GCA_036379795.1 Actinomycetota bacterium
GACCGCCCGGACGCGCCGGGAGCGGGCGGACGGGCACGTCGGGGTAGCCGAGGTGCTCACCGCCCGTCACGAGCTCGCCGCTCCACGCCTGGCGATACACCGCGACGGAGTCCTCGAGCCGCCGCACCCGATCCGGTAGACGCACGCCCAACGCCTCGAACTCCTCCGCACGCCAACCGAGACCGATGCCGAGCACGAATCGTCCGCCTGAGATCAGGTCGACGACGGCCGCGTCCTCGGCGACACGGAGCGGCTCGTGCAGCGGCGCGAGCATGAGCCCCGTGCCGATGTGGATCGTGCGCGTTCGGGCCGCGATCGCCGCCGAGAGCGGCAGCACGGACGGCAGGTAGGCGTCGTCGACGAAGTGGTGCTCGGAGGTCCACACCGAGTCGAACCCCAGCTGCTCCGCGTACTCGGCGAGCGCCAGTGCCTCGGCGTAGATCTCGCGATCCGTTCGGGGATCGCCCGGGTACCGCTGGCACGTGATCAGGCCGAACCCGAGCTCGATCGTCACGCCGGCATCCCATCGCGCACCGGGCTCGGCTTGGCGAGCAGCGACGCGACGTCGAGCTCGCGGAACGGCGCCGTGCAGGGCCGCCCGTCCGCGACCCAGATGCGAGCGTCGTCGAGATCCATCAACACCGATGCGACCGTGGAGCCTTGGTCGTAGCGGTCCATGCGCACGTCGGGGTGACAACAGACCCCCGACGGGAAGTTCGCGTGGTCGGCGAGCACCTCACGGAACGTGTCGAGCGTGAGGCCGGGCAACGCGCGATCGACCGCCGCACGGAGCCGTTCGAGGCGGAACGGGCTGTCCGGCATCACCCACATCGACACGTCCTTGCGATCGAACGCCGGTGAGCGGAAGTGGTTCGTGTGCGCGAGCACCCCGTCGTCGGGGAACAGCAGGAACAGCCGTGAGAAGTCGCCCGGTGTCCCTTCGATGTCGACCGCCATACCGTCGCGGTGCGCGAGCAGGTAGTTGGCCGACGAGGAGCGCGGCGCCCGCTGCGCGATCGACAGCGCGTCGGAGATCGTCTCGCAGTCCATGAACGCTCGAAGGAGCACGTGGTACGGGATCGCGGGCTCGCCCCGGTCGTCGTCGGTCACGAGCGCGTTCGTCGCCACCCCGAGCCCCGACGAGTTCATGCCCGTCTTCGCGAGCAGGCCGGCTTCCACGACCGACACGAAGTTCGGCCCCTCGTCCTGCTCGGCTTCCAGCACCACCACGGTGTCGAAGCAGTGGAGGAGCCAATCCCAGTTCTGACCGATGAGTGTGTGCCCCGACGCGCTCGCCTCGGGAACGACCGCGAACGCGGTGCACTCCCCCTGCCGAGGCCCCGACGCACCGGCGCGCTCGGCCGCCCGCGCCTTCGCCGCGAACATCACCTCGGTGCGCACGTTGATCCCCAGGATGTCCTCGAGGTCGACGCCGGCTCCCTCGGCGATGCCCCGCATCTCCTCGACGTAGCGTTCGTCGAACGCGGCGATCGGCGCCTCGTACCCGGCCGCCTCACGCCGGACGTCGTCCCACGACCAGCCGGCGTAGGCCAGGAACACCTGCCCGTACGCCTCGATCGAGGTCGCGATGCGATCTCGAGCCTGCTCGCCGTAGGACCGACCGCGCTCGCGGGGACCACCCGAGACACGGACGTGCGGGAAGGTGGCCACGCTCTCGCTGCCCGTCACGATGCGGTCACCCCTCCGTCGACGACCACCGTCGCGCCGGTGATGTACGAGGCTCGAGCCGAGGCGAGGAAGACGACGACCTCGGCGACCTCGTCGGCGCGGCCGAGGCGCCGGAGCGGAACCCGGGCATCGAGGTAGGCGCGGCCCGCCTGAGGATCGTCCATCATGCGCAGCATCGGCGTGTCGATCACTCCCGGCGCGACGGCGTTCACGCGCACGCCCTCGTGCGCCCACTCGACGGCGAGTTGCTTGGTCAGCGCCTCCACGCCCGCCTTGCTCGCGTTGTAGTGCGCCGCAGGCTCACCCCGATCGGCCACCAACGCGGCGGTCGAGGCCATGTTGACGACACTCGCCTGTTCGGTCGTCGGCGTCGATGCGCGGAGCTGCCGCCGGAACTCCTGCGCCACGACGAACGTGCCGCGCAGGTTCGTATCGATCACTTCGTTCCATGCGGCCTCGTC
>DASVGA010000054.1:0-2793 GCA_036379795.1 Actinomycetota bacterium
GCGAGAGCCTCGCTCCGGATCTCCCCCTGCCCGGGCACGCGCACCACGCCGATACGATCGCGGACGAGCCGATCGTCGGGGTGCAACGACGACCAAAGCACCTGCTCGATCTCGGCGCCGAGCGCCGGCGGACAGTCGCCGTCGATGTCGAGCACGCTCATCGGCCCCTGGTCGTCGGTTCGCGTCGACCACCGGATCGGAGGGCTGACGTCGCCGCGCAACGAGCCGATGAGCTGCCGGAGACCCCGGTACGGGAGGGTCGGACGCACGATGAGGCGCGTGGAGAACCGGCTCCCCTCGCTCGGGCCGGGCCGACCGCCAACCGACACGATGATGTCGGCGAACGCGCGCTGCGGACGCACGTAGGCGGCTGCATCGGCTTCCCTGCGCTTGATCTCGTCCACGACCTGCTGCGGTGCATAGCCCCGCTCGAAGACGTCGCGCTCGAGCTTCCAGCGCCGTCGCAGCATCTCGTCGGGCTCGAGGAAGACCGCGACGTCGATCACGCCGCGCGCGCGCGGATCGCTGAGCGGCAGCAGCCCCTCGACGATCATGACCTCGTGGGGCTCGACCGTCTCGTCGGGCCCGAAGGTACCCGTCGCGTGACTGTACGTGGGCTTGCGAACGCCCCGCCCCTGCGACAGCGCTCGCAGATCCTCGCTCATCCGGTCCATGTGGTTCGCGGCCGGCGCGAGGGGCGTCACGCCGAGCGTGGCGCGAGCGTCCCGGTCGTAGCGGTGATAGTCGTCGGTGCAGACACGGCCCACCCGCCCGGCCCCGAGCACGTACTCGATGCCTCGCGAGAGCGTGCTCTTGCCCGACGCACTATCGCCCGCGAGCCCCAGGAGCATCGGTTCGCCGGGAGCACGAACGCCGATCGCGCGTCCGGCGGGCTGTGCCTCCATGGTCGTTCCACGCTACCGCAGCCGGGTAGGCTGCGCTCTCACGAGCCCGACGAAGCACCCGCGAGGAGATCATGGACGACCGCATCCAGCTCTGGAACGACCTTGCCGCCCAGATCGGCGTCGACAGCATCCGGTGCACGACCGAGGCTGGCTCGGGGCACCCCACCTCCTCGCTGTCGTGCGCGCACCTGCTCGCGGTGCTGTACGCGAGCCACCTGCGCACCGACGTGGGAGACCCTCGGTCGCTCGCCAACGACCGATTCGTGCTGTCGAAGGGACATGCCGCGCCGGCGCTGTACTCGACGCTGAAAGCCGTCGGCGCCATCTCCGACGAGCAGCTGCTGAGCCTGCGGCGTTTCGGTTCCCCGATCCAGGGGCACCCCGCGCCGGTTCCCGAGCTCCCGTGGATCGACGTCGCCACCGGTTCCCTCGGACAGGGGCTCGCCATCGGCGTCGGCATGGCCCTGGCGATGCGGATGGACGGCAGCGGCGGCAGGGTCTTCGTGCTGATAGGCGATTCCGAGGCGGCGGAGGGCTCGGTCTGGGAAGCCGTGGAAGCAGCAGCGTTCCACGAGCTCCACGACCTCGTGGCGATCCTCGACATGAACCGGCTGGGCCAGCGGGGTGCCACGATGCACGGGTGGGACGCCGGTCTGTTCGCCGACCGTGCGCGAGCGTACGGCTGGCACGCGATTGAGGTCGACGGACACGACGCTGCTGCGATCGACGAGGCGTACTCGGAGGCGACGACCGTCGGCGCCCCGGCCTTCATCGTCGCCCGGACCGAGAAGGGCCACGGCGTGTCGTTCGCCGCCGATCTCGACGGCTGGCACGGCAAGGCGATGAGCCAGGAGCAGGCGGCGCAGGCGATCGAGGAGCTCGGAGGCATCCGCTCCCTCACGGTCACGCCACCCCCACCCCCGGAGTTCAAGCCGCTCGTGCTCGGCGAGCTCCGCTCCGAACCCGCGCCGAGCTACACCGAGGCGGCCGCGACCAGGAAGGTGTTCGGCGAGGCGCTCGCGTGGCTCGCCGGCCATCGCCCCGACCTGGTGGTGCTCGACGGCGAGGTCGGCAACTCCACGTACGCCGAGGACTTCCAGGCCGTCGCGCCCGAGCGCTTCGTGCAGATGTACATCGCGGAGCAGACGATGGTCGGCGCCCAGACGGGGCTGCAGGCGCTCGGCAAGACGGCCTTCGCCGCCACCTTCGGTGCGTTCTGGACCCGCGCCGTGGACCAGGTGCGGATGGCCTCGATCAGCCGCGCCGACCTGCGTCTGTGCGGATCGCATGCCGGCGTCTCGATCGGCGAGGACGGGCCGTCGCAGATGGCCCTCGAGGACCTCGCGATCTTCCGGGCGCTGCATGCATCGACGGTGCTCTACCCGGCCGACGGCACCGCGACCGTGAAGCTCGTCACGGCGATGTGCGACCTGCCGGGCATCTCGTACCTGCGGACCACGCGCGAGGTGACGCCGGCACTCTACGGCGCGGACGAGGAGTTTCCGATCGGAGGGTCCAAGGCGCTCCGGCGCGACGATGCCGACGTCGCGACGCTGGTCGGCGCCGGTGTCACGGTTCGGGAATGCCTCGAGGCCGCCGATGCGCTCGCCGCCGACGGCATCTCGGTCGGCGTGATCGACGCGTACAGCGTGAAGCCGATCGACGCGGGTGCCATGCGCGAGGCTCTCGGGCGCACCGGTTTCCTGGTCATCGTCGAAGATCACCGCGTCGAGGGCGGCCTGGGCGACGCGGTGCTGGATTCCCTCGCCGGCTCCGGTCGGCTCGCGGGCATGGTCGAGAAGCTCGGTGTGCGCGACATGCCGGGATCGGGCACCCCCGGCGAGATGCGGGCGTGGGCCGGCATCAACGCATCGTCGATCGCCGACCG
>DASVGA010000055.1:0-3513 GCA_036379795.1 Actinomycetota bacterium
CCCAGTCTGGCTGGGCGGGGCGCCCGTCGATCGAGCCGCCCTCGCCGGGTTCGGATCGATCGGACGGAGCGTCGTCCTCTTCGTCGACCTCGCGAGCTCCGAGCAGCCGGCCCATCTCTTCATGGAGCTCCTCGAGCGTCTCGAACCCGAGGTCGCCCCCGCACGCGAGCGCCAGGCTCGCGAAGATCTCCCAGTCGGCGAGGCTGAGGCCGTCGCGCCCGCGGATCGCTCGCAGGCGCTGGCCGCGGCCTTCCCACGTCGAGACGTGCCCGTCCTTCTCGAGGAAGGCGGTCGCCGGCAGGAACGCGTCGGCGTAGCGCCCGAGCGAGCCGAGCTCGAGCGACTGCACGACCTTGACGGCCACGTTGTCGAGCGCTCGGCCGACGAGCGCGGCGTCGGGCACGTCACGCAACGGATCGACCCCGATCAGGAACAGCACGTCGATCTCTCGGTCGGCGCACGCGCGCAGGATGCCCATGGTGTCGCGCCCGGGCTCCCGGTTCATCAGCGGACCCCACGCGTGCTCGACGTCGTCGACGTCGTGCATGCTCCGACCGCCGGGCAGCAACGACGGGTGCACCCCGGCGATCAGCGCGCCGCGATCGTTCGCTCTGCGCGTCACGTACTGGAACCTCGCTCCGGCGGCGGCGGCCGCCTCGAACGCGGCGTCGGCCGCACCGGGGCGCTCGCCCCCGAGCACGACCGCTCGATCGCCGGCTTCCCGCAGGGCGTCGAGGGCCTCGTCGAGCGTGGCATCGGCGCCGCCGGCGAGCAGGCGCCCCTCGTCGCCGGGGGTGCAGAGCACGTGCGTCGCGACGTCGTGCAGTCGGGTCCGCCGCGGGTGCAGCACCCAGATCCGCGCGCCGCGGCGGGCCGCCTTGCGCAGGCGCAGGTGCAGGATCGGCACTTCCTGCTCGGCGTCGAGACCGACCACGAGGATCACGCTCGCGCGCTCGACGTCCTTGTAGGTGACCGCCATCGGGTTCGCGGCCGCGTGGCGCTCGGCGCCGGGCGCGCCCGAGTCGCCGCCCCGCCGGTGATCGAGGTCGTTCGTCCGGAACACGGTGCGGGCGAGCTTCGAGAGTGCGAAGTAGTCCTCATCCATCAAGCGGCCGCCCGTGAGGATCGCGACACGCTTGCCGTCGGTCCACCCGGCGACTCGCGTGAGGACCTCGCCGAACGAGGCCGGCTCGAGACCGTGGTCGCGGATCAACGGAGTGGTGATGCGCTCAGGCGAGTCGGGGAACCGGAAGGCGTAACGCCCTTTGTCGCAGAGCCACGCGTCGTTCAC
Organism: Actinomycetota bacterium; assembly: GCA_036379795.1. GTDB lineage: Bacteria > Actinomycetota > UBA4738 > UBA4738 > HRBIN12 > JAOUEA01. The sequence continues at coordinate 1,292 of DASVGA010000055.1, forward strand.
GTCGTAGTTGTCGCGCGCGAGGTGGCGCACGACATCGCCTCGGCGCATGTCCAGCTTGATGTTGCAGCCGGCGCTGCAGTGGGGGCACACCGTGTCCACCGTGGTGAGGTCGAACGGCCGGGCGGCGAACCGGTACGGCGTCGACGTGAGCGCTCCGACCGGACAGATCTGCACCGTGTTGCCACTGAACGGCGAGCGGAAGTCCTCCCCCGGGGCGATGGATACCTGCTCCGCGGCGCCTCGGGCGAACAGCTCGATGAACCGGTCCCCCGAGATCTGGTCGCAGAAGCGCGTGCACCTCGCGCAGAGCACGCACCGCTCGCGATCGAGGTTCACGAGCGGTGACAGCGGCAGCGGCTTCGGGAAGACACGCTTGGCCTCCCGGTAGCGGCTCTCACCCGGACCGAACGCGAGCGCCTGGTCCTGCAGCGGGCACTCGCCGCCGCGGTCGCAGATCGGGCAGTCGAGGGGATGGTTGAGCAGCAGGAACTCGAGGTTCGCCACCTGGGCGTCGTGCACGGCGTCGCTCGTGTTCTGGGTCTTGACGACCATGCCCTCGGTCACCGTGGTGGTGCACGACGTGAGGAGCTTGCGCTGGCCCTCGACCTCCACGTAGCACTGGCGGCAGGCGCCGACGGGCTCGAGCAGCGGATGGTCGCAGAACCGTGGGATCTCGACGCCGACCTGTTCGGCGGCCCTGATGATCAGCGTGCCGGCAGGCACGGTGATCTCCTTGCCGTCGACGCTCAACGTGACGGACTGCTCGGGAGCGGTGCTCACGGCGAGACCCCGTGGATCTCGATTGGCCCGGTGGGGGTGAACGTGACGGCTTCGGGCTGGTCCGGTTCGGCGTCGAGGCCCGGACCGCGGCCCGTCACGGGACAGCGGCCCTCCCGGATGTGCGCCTCGTACTCGCCCATGAAGTGCTTCAACGTCGATTGGATCGGCGAGACGGCGCCGTCGGCGAGCGCGCAGAACGCGCGGAACAGGATGTTCTCCCCCATGTCGGCCATGACGGGCAGGTCCTCGTCACGCCCGTACCCGGCCTCGATGCGACCCAGCACGCGCGTGGCCCACCAGGTTCCCTCGCGGCACGGCGTGCACTTGCCGCAGGACTCGCGCGCGTAGAACTCCACGAGGCGGCGCGCGGCTTCCACCATGCAATCGGTCTCGTCGAGCACCATGATCGCGCCGGTGCCGAGGAGCGAGCCGGCTTCCATGACCGATTCGAAGTCGAGGCCCACGTCGAGGTGGTCCGCCGTGAGGAAGGGTGTCGAGGACCCGCCCGGCGTCCAGGCCTTGAGCGCCTTGCCACCGAGCACTCCGCCTGCGTGCTCGTCGAGCAGCACCCGCAGCGGCGTTCCCATGTCGAGCTCGTAGTTGCCGGGGCGCTCCACCTTGCCGCTGATCGTGAACATCTTCGTACCGGGCGCCTTCTCGGTGCCGACCTCCTTGAACCAGTCGGGACCGTTATTCACGATGTGCGGCACGTTCATCAGGGTCTCGACGTTGTTGATCACCGTCGGCGACTCGTAGAGGCCCTCGACGGCGGGGAACGGCGGCCGAAGCCGGGGCTGACCGCGGAACCCCTCGAGGCTCGAGAGCAACGCCGTTTCCTCGCCGCAGATGTACGCGCCCGCACCCCGGTGCATCACGATGTCGAGGTCGTAATCGCCCCCCATGATGCCCCGGCCCAGATACCCTGCCGCGTAGGCTTCATCGAGGGCCGTCTGCAACACCCTCGCCTGCCACAGGTACTCGCCTCGGATGTAGATGTAGGCGAGATGGCAATCGATGGCCTTGGCGGCGATCGCGGTGCCCTCGACGAGGGCATGCGGCTCCCGCTCCACGAGCTCACGGTTGTTGCAGGTGCCGGGCTCGGACTCGTCGAAGTTCACCGCCACGTACGTGGGCTTGCCGGTGTCGCGAGGCACGAACGACCACTTCATGCCCGTCGGGAAGCCCGCTCCCCCGCGTCCGCGCAGACCGGAGTCCTTCACGAGCTGGATCAGCTCGTCGGCCGTCTTGCCGAGCGCGGTGCGCAGCGCCCGGTAGCCCCCGGCGTCTTCATAGCCGGCGAGACCGATCACGCTCGGGTCGTCCCAGTGGGCGGTGAGGATCCGGCGCGAGGTCACGCGCTCACCTGCTCGGGCTGCGACGCCGGTTCGTCTGGCGCTTCCCGCTCGTCGAGCCCTGTCTCGTCGAGGCCGGCGAGCAACCGC
>DASVGA010000056.1:0-6872 GCA_036379795.1 Actinomycetota bacterium
GTCAGGCAATGGTGCCAAGAGATCCGGGGACGCGCCGGGCATGACGCGCTTGGCCGCATCTTCTCCGCACGTTTCTCAGCATCCGGTGGCGATGAGGATCCCGAAGCGTGGCGACGGCTGATGAACACGCCCTAGAAGTCGAGGTCGAGCGGCGCGACCTCGGTGCGGGCGGCCGTGCTGCACGCGTTGCCCGCCCGGTCGGTCACGGTGTTGACGGGCGTCCAGGTCATGTTGGCCGCGGCTGCCGCCGTCGTGACGGCGCCGCTCGGGGTGCCCAACGTGATCGTGATCGTCGACCCGCTCATCGTCATCGTCGAGCTCGTGAAGTTCCTCGTCACGGTCGTGAAGTCCGTGCGGTTCAGGGCCACCGTGCCGAGCGGCAACACCGCGGTGTTCGCCCCGTTCCACACCTGCACCGTGTCGCCCGCTCCCACGTTCGTGAGTCGGATCGTCACGGCCGTCGATGCCCCCGTCCACCCCGCGAGGATGATGTACGGGTCCATCGGCTCGGAGAACGTGAGCACGAGCTGATCGCCGGCTTCTGCCCTTCCGGCAGTGCCGCCGCCGTTGACCGTCTGTACGTTGGAGGCCGAGGGAACGGTGTTGTCGACGGTCGCCGAGAACCCGGTCTGCGTCACGGTGTTGGTCGCGACGTCGGTCGCCGTGACGGTGAACGCCTTCGAGCCCGCTGCGACCGGATTGCTGGCGGTCTGCAGGGCGGATCGGTAGCTGTAACTCACGCCTTCCACCGTGTACGCGCCGGCGACGAGGGCCACGGTGGTCGCGCCCGTGGTCACCGTGGACACGTTCGCGGTCACGGTCGCGAGGCCACTCGAGGGGCTTCCCTGGTCGGTGACGTTGGCGTACACGTAGTACTGACCGCCCTGGCGCACGTACCCCCCGATGCCGCCCGTGCTCTTCGCGATCACGGCAGATGCGACCACGGGCGCGGTCACGTCGTGTGCGGTCACGGTGAACGTCGCGCTCGCCTGCGACCCGGCGGAGCCGATCGCGTACACCGTGTGGGATCCGGCCGAGATCAAGACGGGGATGGTGACGCTCACCATCGAGGCGCCGCTGAACGGGATGGGTGAGCTGATGACGCTTCCCGACAGGATCGTTCCGCTCGAGGGGTCGTCGAGGCGGAAGACGATCGTCTCGCCGGTCGCGAAGCTCGCGACGGCGCCGGCGAGCGTCCCCGGCAGCGGGGCCAAGGCAGTCGGCGGCGTCAGGGTGAGTGAGGGCGCGGCGACGGTGACTCCCACGCTCGCGGCGCTCTCGCTCCCGAACCACTGGTGGTGCTTCGGGGTCACGGTATAGGTCCACACACCCGGTGGCGTGGCGGCCTCGGTGCACGTGAGCGCCGAGACGTTGCCCGAGCACGACGATCCGATCGTCTGGGCGACGCCGAGCGTGTTGTACCGCTTCACCACGTACGCGTTGACGGCCGTGGAATCGGGCAAGAGCGACTGCGCCCACGAGACACCCACGTTGCGGCCGGTGATCGAGGGCGTCGGCGTCGAGCCCGTCGGCATCGAGACCGCGCCGCCGAATCCCGTGCCGGTGCCGGGACCTCCCCATGCGCCCCATGCCGTGTTGGGTCCTGCAGCGATGGCGAGCGTGAGCGAGATAACGAGTGCGGACCGGACCTTCACGGCAGGATCGCCTGTCCCGAATAGGCGAGTGGATACCGCTGGCCCTCGCAGGCTTCAGGAGCCCCCTTGGCCATCCTGATCGGTAGGGAGATGCGTGCCACGCCGTGCGCCCGCACCCTGCGGACACCCATGTAGGCCTTGATGCGGACCGTTCCTGCCGGGCACGCCGATCCCGTGCGGAGCACCGTTGTCCTGACCCGCGTCACGACGATGGGGTACGGATTCGGGTTGCGCAGCGAGACCTGCAGCGTGGTCCTGGCGCCCGGGAACAGCCCGTCGACGTGCCCGCGCACCTTGAACGGAGGATGCGCCGGCCTGGCCGAGGCTGTGGTCGGCTGTGCGAGACCGTGCTCGGATGCCTGCGCGATCACGGTCAACGCGAGCAGCGCGAACGTGGCCGCCAGCGCGGCGATGGATCGCCTCGGCCTGGCCACCGTGTCGTCACCTCCGTCCGTGGATGCGCGAGAGGGCGGGTATCGACCCGCCCTCTCGATGCATCTTCCGCTGGGCTACGGGGCTCAGGCGTTGCTCGCGCCCGACAGGGTGACGGGGATCGTGAAGATGGCGCCCTGGCACGAGGTGTGCGAGGCGTTGCTCATCGCGACCGACCCCGAGAGGGTGAAGGTTGCGGCGCCGCTCGCGGGCACGTTGAGGGTCAGGCCCGACTGGTCGGTGAACGTCACACCGGTCGCGGCGGTGCACGCTGCGCCCGCGTTGGAAGTGATCGCACCCGAGCCGGCCACGTCGGTGACGGTCACGGGGTACGGGTTCGGGTTGGCGATGCGGATCACCACGTCGCCGGTCGCTCCCGGGTACAAGGTCGCGGTCGTGCTCGCCGACACGTCGACCGTGGTGAGCGCCTGCGCGCTGGTCGCCTTGGCGTAGCCCGACCCGCTTCCGGTCGCGGTCCATGCGGCGAAGGCGACGCTCGCCACCAGCATCGCGGCGACGAAGAACGATCCCGCCGTCATCTTCTTGAACATGCCCATCTGCAGCCTTCCTCCTCGGTCATCGCGCGACGCCCATGCGTCGACTGATGGGCATGACATCGTCGTCAGCTGGAGAGAACTTGATACCCGAGTTACGGCATCCACCGTACGCTGTTTGCGGGGAAGGAAACCCCAGCGGGTGAAGGTGACGTCAGTTCGCCTCCCCGTGGAGGGGCAGGAGGGGGTCGCCGGTCCGGATCATCGCCGGCCGGGTGACGCGGGCGTAGACGCCGAACGGAAGACCTCCGTCGCCGGCGATGCGGGGGCGGTACTTCGCGATCTCGGTCAGGGTGTTCCAGTCCTTCTCGCCCGTGTCGGGATCCTTGGTCGTGAACACGCACCGCGGAACCTGTCCGCCGACCTCGATGACCGCGTCGCCGAGCTGCACCCTTCGGCCGGCCCACGACTCTTCCTCGTACGGCTCGCACCCCTCGAGCTCGAAGGTCATACGGAACCGTCGAGCGTCGAGGTCTCCCTCGTACCTGCCACGCTCGGCGAGGTCGCGAACCGACGCCGTCGACACGAGGGTGATCGGTTCGACATCGATGCCGTCGCCCTCGCGTTCGCATCGCAGGAGCTGCAGCGGCTTCGAGCAGAACGCCGAGATCGCCTCGGAGAACGGTCCGTCGACCTCACGGGCGGCGACCGGACGCCCGTAGAAGTTCGTGGTGTGTGACGCACCGAGCCCATCCGCCGGCCCGATGACCTCGAAGCCGTCGGGGAACGCGATCGTCAGCCGCTCCGCATCGGCATCGAACGAGACCCGAAGCTGCACGAGAGTTCCGTAGGTGCTTCCGCTGAAGATCTCGCCCCATTCGTCGATCAGGTAGAACAGACGATCGTGGGCGATACCCGTCGCGGTGAGCTCGGCACGTTCGGGGTGATGCACGAGCGTGCCTTTCATCGGCGTCACGTTGATGCGTTCGATCGTGGGCATCGCGGCCGCCACGGTAGTGGAAACCGGCCCGGAACGATCCTCGTGCGCGTCTTGAGCGTCGCACCTGCCGAGGGATAGCATCGCCCTGCTGAGCTCGCCGGGAGGGGCGTTGACGACGACCGAACGACCGACACCGCAGAGGGCCGTGCTCGAGTTGCAGGCGAGAGCGCGCGACCATGCCCTCGCCGACGAGATCGATCGCGTCGAGCGAGTCCTCGCCCGTGTGCACGCGCGACTCGACGGAGCCCTGGTGACCCTCGTTCCCGACGCGATCGAACGCTCCGGGCCCGTCGGCGGTCGCGGCGATCCGGCCGACCCTCGGCCTGACCCCGCCTCGTGACCGACCCCTCGACCGATCTCCACGCTCCGGGCGTCGACCACCTCGTCGTCGGCCCGCTCGTGGAGGCGATCGACGCGCTCTCCTGCCTGCTCGGCACGTGGCGCGGCACCGGTCGCGGCGACTACCCCACGATCGACGCCTTCGGCTACGGGGAGGAGATGACCTTCGAGCACGTGGGGGACGGCTTCCTGCTCTCGTCGCAGCAGAGCTGGCTCGCCCACGACGGGTCGCCACTGCACTTCGAGCGAGGGTTCTGGCGGCCCGGGTCGGCCGCCCACGAGGTCGAGGTCACGCTCGCGCATCCGCTGGGACTGACGGAGGTCGCCGAAGGAAGGATCGAGGTCGACGGCTCCGCAACCACGACGATCGACCTCGTATCGGTCGAGGTCGGCCGTACGCGCACGGGCATGGACGTGGTCGCGCTCGAGCGTCGCTACCGGGTGGGACGGGCGGTGCTCCGCTACGAGATCGACATGCGGACCGGTGCGACCCCCATGACCCGCCACCTCACCGGCGAGTTGCGCCGCCTCGACGACTGATCGTCGGTGCGGGTGCCGCCGGACCCGACGATCACGAGGCCATGGCCCCGCCGTCGGCGCGGGGGTCGCTTCCGGCATCGAATCCGTCACCGCTCGCACGGATCATGTGTGCGTGCCCGACGGCGTCGTCGTGAGGATCCACCATTGAAACCCGATACCCGGCGGCCTCGAGGGACCGCACGGCCTGCTCGGGCACATCGGCTTCGGCGATCACGAGCGGCTCCGGCCCTTCCGGCGACATGCCGCCGACCAGCCATCGCGGCGCCGAGACCGCCTCGGCCGGGCCCATGCCGAGGCGGAGCGCGCGGAGCAGCGTCATCGTCATGATCTGGGGCTGCGCCGAGCCACCCATGGTGCCAGCCACGGCCTCGAACTTCCCCGCCCGCTGCACCGCGACGGGCATGAGCGTGTGAGCGGGCCTCGCGCCGCCCGCGAGCATGTTCGGGTGTCCGGGTTCCAGCGTGAAGCACGCGCCTCGGTTCTGTGCCACGACGCCCGTCGACGGCTCGAGCAGGCCGGAGCCGAACCCGTCGTAGAGGCTCTGGATCAATGAGACGCCACGGCCTTCGTCGTCGGCGGTGACCAGGGCGATCGTGTCGCCCCGTCGAGACCCGTGTGCGGGCGGTGGACCGGGTACCCCGCTCCTCACCTCGTCGGCCACCGCCCCCAGGTGCCCGTCGTCGAGCAGGGTCGACGCATGCACCCGCATGCGATCGGGGTCGGCCAGGTGCCGGTCGCGGTCGCGGGCCGCAGCGCGGAGCACGTGAGCGATCGTACCTGCGTCGGCACCCGATGGATCGGGGTCGACGCCGAGGCGCTCGATCAGCGACAGCGCTTCGAGCAGCACGAACCCCTGCGAGTTCGGCGGATGCACGAGCACGTCGAGGTCTCCGTGCTTCGAGCGCAGCGGCGCTCCGAGGTCGGCGCGGTGCCCGGCCATGTCGGCGACGTCGATCGGCACGCCGAGGTCATGCAGCCCGTCGGTGTACCGCGTACCGAGTTCGCCCCCGTACCAGACCGAGGGACCGTGGGCAGAGATCGCCTGCAGCGTCGCGCCGAGCGCCGGCTGGCGCACCGACGCGGGCGAGGTGTGCCCGCCGTCCGCATAGAAGATGGCATCGATCCCGGGGTCGGAGCGCAAGCGGTCGGCGTCGTCGTCGAGGCACCGACGGAGCGAGGGAGCGATCGTCACGCCACCGTGCGCGTAGGCGACGGCCGCGGTGAACGCCTCTGCCCAGGTGAGGCGCGCCCCCTGGCGGTGGAGGGTGTCCCATCCGCTCACCGCGCCGGGAACCGTAACGCTGTGGGGACCGTGCTCGGGCATGAGCCCGCCCCCGGCTTCCGCGGCGGCCACGGGGTCGGCTCCTGCGGGTGCGCGCCCGCTGGCGTTGACCGCCACGACGTCGCCGGCCGGATGCTGCACCAAGGCGAACAGGTCGCCGCCAACGCCGCACATGTGGGGGTAGACCACCGCCAGCGTGGTCGCGGCGGCGAGCGCGGCGTCGAGCGCATTGCCCCCACGTTCGAAGGCGATCGAGGCGGCCTCGGTCGCGAGCGCATGCGGGGTGGCGACCGCCCATGTTCGACCGGAAGCCTGCATCTGCATGGGCTCAGTGTGTCAGGAGGTGGTCCCGTTCGGGCGTCCGTCGGCGTCGTTCACCGCTGGCACCCGGAGCACCACCAGACGCTCCTCGCCTGTTCACCCAGGCGACGGGTCGCGACCACGCCGCCGCAGCGAGGACACGCCCGGCCGGCCCGGTCGTAGACGGCGAGTCCACCCGGCACCGTCGTGCGGCGTGGGGTGTCCAGGTTCGCCCGCAGCAGCCGGCTCGCCGTCTCGTACAGGAAACGCCGGTCGATCGAGCTCACCGTCCCGACGGGCCGGAACGGGTCGAGGCGGCACGCCCACGCGACCTCGGATCGGTAGACGTTGCCGATGCCGGCGGCGACGGACTGGTCGAGCAGCGCCACGCCGATCTCGGTCGGTCCTTCGAGGGCATCGAGCCTCGACATGACGGCATCGATGTCCACGTCGGGGACACAGAGATCGGGGCCGAGCGAGGCCAGCACACGATGGTGCGCGAGGGCCCTCTCACGTAGCATCTCCACGACGGGCGCGGAGAAGCACACCGCATGCACGTCGGTCGTCTCCACCGTGACGACCATCGCGCCGCGCGGCTTCCGCCACCGTTCTCCCGGCCGGTACAGGTGCCACGACCCGCTCATGCGCATGTGCATGTGCAGGATGAGGCCGGAGGAGAACCGCATGAGCAGGTGCTTGCCGCGTGCGGTGACCTCCTCGACGACCTCGGATGGGCGGGGGACATCGGCCGCGCGCAGCCGCGGAGCCTCGAACCGGGTGAGCTCGCGAGCCACCCAGGCGCCCGCGAGGGTGGCGGCTGCGCGGTGGAT
>DASVGA010000057.1:0-2475 GCA_036379795.1 Actinomycetota bacterium
GCGATCGCGCCGATGGTCACGGCCAGTCGCCGCACGAGGGGTGTCGCGACGAACGTCGTCGCGGCGCTCGCGAGGAAGACGGTCAGGTAGGCGCTCACCGCTCAGGGGTACACGGGGAACCGCTGCATCAGGTCGCGCACCCGGTCCCTGGCCTTCTCCTTCACACCGGTATCGTCGGCCGCCTTCAGTACGTCGGCCATGATGCTCGCGATCTCACGCATCTCCGGCTCGTCCATGCCGAGGGTCGACGGCCCGGGCGTGCCCACCCTGATGCCCGACGGCGCGCTCGGCGGATTCGGGTCGAAGGGGATCTGGTTCTTGTTGAGCGCGATACCCACCTCGTCGCACGCCGACTCGGCGATCTTGCCGTCGATGCCCAACGGGCGCAGGTCGGCGAGCAACAGGTGCGAATCGGTGCCGCCCGAGACGATGCGGAGCCCCTCGTCGGTCAGCCCGGCGGCGAGCGCGCGTGCATCGCGCACGGTGCGCTCGGCGTAGTCGCGGAACTCGGGAGTCGCGGCTTCCTTGAGCGCCACGGCCTTGCCGGCGATGCAGTGCTCGAGCGGACCGCCCTGCATCATGGGGAACACCGCCTTGTCGATCGCCTTCGCGTGCTCCTCGCGGCAGACGATCATCGCGCCGCGCGGGCCACGCAGCGCCTTGTGTGTCGTGAAGGTCACGACGTCGGCGTGGGGCACGGGCGACGGGTAGGCGCCGCCCGCCACGAGGCCGATGAAGTGGCTCGCGTCGACCCAGAGCAACGCGCCGACCTCGTCGGCGATCGAGCGGAACGCCGCGAAGTCGATCTCGCGGGGGTAGGCGGTGAACCCGGCGAGCACGATCTTCGGCCGGTGCTCCTTGGCGAGGTCGCGCACGCGATCCATGTCGAGCTGCTCGGTCTCGCGATCCACCTCGTAGCCCACGAAGTTGAACCACATGCCGCTCACGTTGACCGGCGAGCCGTGGGTGAGGTGACCGCCGTGGGCGAGCACCATGCCGAGCACCTTCTCGCTCGGGTCGTTGGGTGTCAGGAACGCCCCGAACACCGCCATGTTGGCCTGGGCCCCGGCGTGCGGTTGCACGTTGGCGTGCTCGGCACCGAACAGCTCCTTGGCGCGATCGATCGCGAGCTGCTCGGTCACGTCGACGAACTCACAGCCCCCGTAGTATCGGCGGCCGGGGTAGCCCTCGGCGTACTTGTTGTTCATCGACGAGCCGATGGCGGCGAGCACCGCCGGGCTCGCGTAGTTCTCCGACGCGATGAGACGCAGCTGGGTACGCTCGCGATCGAGCTCCCCTGCGATCGCCGCGGCCACCTCAGGATCGGTCCGCTTCAACGCCTCCCAGTCGGCCGCGTACTCACGCCCGTTCGATCCCCCACCCATGGCTACCGCTCCCCTCGTTCGATCGATCCGATCTGCTCCAGCCGACGCGCATGACGGCCACCGTCGAATCCGGTGGCGAGCCACACACGCACGATCTCGCGCGCGTAGGCCGCCGCGATCACCCGTCCACCCATGCTCAGCACGTTGGCATCATTGTGCCTGCGCGAGAGTTCCGCGAGGTAGAGGTCGTGACAGAGCGCCGCCCGCACCCCTGGAACCTTGTTCGCCGCGATCTGCTCGCCCTGGCCCGAGCCGCCCATCACGATGCCGCGCTCGCACTCGCCCTCGGCGACGGCGTGGGCGACGGCTGCGATGTACCCCGGATAGTCGACGGGCTCCTCCGAATCCGTGCCGAAGTCGGTCACCTCGTGCCCGAGCTCGGCGAGGAACGCCTTCACGTCTTCCTTGAGACGGAACCCGGCGTGGTCGCTGCCGATCGCGATGCGCATCGGCTCATGCCTCGTTGGCGGCCGCGACCCGATCGGCGCCGAACAGCCCATCGACCAGGCGGGCGATCCACTCGTCGAGCTCCCACGCGATCGCTCGATAGCTCTGCAGCGGAAGGCCGATCGGATCGGCGACGTCCTCGTCGAACGGATTGCCCTGGAAGCCACCGCGCCTGGCTTCGTCGGCGGCAGCCACGCGGTCGGCCAAGCGGCCGGGGCCGGCATCGGATGGTGCCGGGGGCAGCGACTCCAGCAGGCGCACGAGTTCCTTGAGCGTGAACGTTCGGCTCGCCACGTCGAGATCGTGGGCCAGCGCGTCCCGATGCTCGGTCCCCATCACGATCACGAGATGGGCCTCGCGAGCTCGTTCGGTCGACAATCGGTGCGCGCGGTGCTGCGCGATGACCACGCCACGCTCCGCTGCAGCCTTGACCGCCTCCGGCGTCGCCTCGGCTCCGTCGACCCCCCACGTGCCGGCCGAGGACACCGTGGGCGCCTGTCCGCCGAAACGTGCCGCGAGGGCGTTCCGCAGCATCCCCTCGGCGATCGGGGAACGACAGATGTTGCCGGTGCAGACGACCAAGATCGAGGTCATGACGAGGGGCGCGAGTCTAGCAGTGCCTCCCTTCCGGGAAGGAGCCGGG
>DASVGA010000058.1:0-4152 GCA_036379795.1 Actinomycetota bacterium
TTCCCGGCGAGGTGCCCGAGGCGACGAACAGCGTCGCGCCGTCGCGGCTCACGGCGACGCTCGTGCGTACGGTCGGTGCGCCGCCGCCCCCGTCGCTCGTGCCGGCCAGGTCGACGCGTGCCGTGCGCTCCACCTTCAACGAGCGAGTGTTCATGACGGCGATCGTGCCCTCACGGGCATCGACGATGTAGAGCCACCTGCCGTCGGGCGAGGGCGCGAGCGATTGTTCGCGCGCCGTGCCGCCCCACATCTCCTTGGGCACCCCCGCGCAGTAGGCCCAACCCTTCTGCAGGTTCAGCACGTGCACGAACGTCTCCTCGGGCCAGTCGTGCGTGTCGCCGCCGGCGTGCTCGTAGCCCTGCGCGTACGCGCCCGGCTGGTTCGAGTAGAGCGTGTACATCTGCGACGTCTGGGGGTCGTAGACCTGGCCGAGCCGCACCCCCGGCATGCGCTCGGGCGGGGTCTTGAACCGTCCGGTGACCGGACGCACCTCGCCCGTGGCCATGTCGAGCACGGTCACGCGGTAGACGGCCGGTGCCTCGGCCGGCAGGTACTGGATCAGGAAGAGTCGCTCGTCGTCGATCGAGAACGCCTCCGGTTCGAAGTTGCCCTCGAGCCTGAACCGAGCCGGGGAAGCCGCTCCGCTCGGGTCGGCTACGACGATGGGTGTGATCGTGCGCGCCACGGGCAGCCCAGGCAGCGATCCGCTCGGGGCGCCGGGAGCGGGCTGCACCAGCGCGATCGCCGCGCCCGAGACCGAGGCGATCGCGAGCTCGAGGTCGCCTGCGAGCCGGGTCGAGGTCACGGTGGCGCCGGTGCGCGGGTCGAGCGACGTGACGACGGTGCCGCCGTCGACCGCCGAGGCCCGGTACATCGTGTCGCCACCGGGGGTCGCGACGGTTCCGGGGCCTCCGGCCAGCAGGGCGCCCGACGCTCCGTCGATCGCGACGTCGCCCACCTCGGTAGTCGCGAGCAGCACCGGCATCTCGGTCGCGAAGTCCTGCGAGGGCTGTTCCTGACCGGCTGGGGCGCCGGCATCCTTCGGCGCTGATGAGGTGCATGCGGCCAGCACGAGCACCGCCGCCGCGGCGGCGGCCGAGCTTCGGGAGGCGCGTCTCGAGAGCCCTGATCCGGGACTGGAGCTTCGGCGCATGGTGGTTTCCCCTCTCGACGGTGGAAGGCGCTCGCTCGCGCGCTACCTCATGTACCGCTCGAGCGCGGGATCGGTTCCATCGAACGAGCCCGGGAACCGAGCGGGTCCGACGCGGGTCTGTTGGTTCGAAGGGCCGAGCGAGGAGCCGGAGCGAGGCCCAAAGGAACCGAGGGAGGGCGTCATGCGAGCACGCACCGCGATCGTGGCGATGACGGTGCTGGTGGCGATCGGGCTCACGCCCGCGGTCGCTTTGGCCAACGGCGGTGCGTACGTCACGTTCGAGGGCAGGCACCATCTTCCGGGCGACGTGGTCACCGGAGAGCTCTATGTCTCGATCCCCCGCAACAAGCTCGAACTGCTCGACCGCGGGCCGTTCCACGCCTACCTGCTCGAGGGCAACGACTCCATCGAGGCCGGCAGGCCGCTACCGTCCGGCGCGATCCGCGTCGGCACGTTCGTCGTCGAGAAGCGGGCGACCGACGCCGAGCTCGCGGTCACGTTCACCGTTCCCGACGTCGTCGGCGACTACTACAACGTCGGACTCTGCAACGATCCCTGCACCCTGACGGGCTTCGGCGAGCCGGTTAGCGGCTCGGTCTCGATCGTCGCCACCGCCCGCGAAGCGTCACTGCTCACCGACAACAGCAAGTTGCAGAACAAGCTGTACCACGCCCAGCGTGACCTGCGGAAGATGGAGAAGTCCACCGAGGCGCAGACGGCCACACTGACGGAAGCGGTCGAGCAGAGCGAATCGGCTCGCGAGCAGCTCTCGTCGCGCGTCGAGGTGCTCGAGGCAGAGCTCGCCTCGGCCCGTGCAGCCGCCGAGGAAGCCGCGGGGCGCCCGCTCATCGATCCGTGGGCGGCAGCCGCGGTCGCGGTGGCGTTGCTGACCGCGTCCTGGGCGCTCGCGTGGCGCCGCCACGACTCGGGTAACGCGGAAGCCGAGCCGGTTCCCGAAGGCGCCTGAGTTCCGGCGCGTCCCCGGAACGGAACGGAGGGCGTGGGAAGGTAGCGCCGTGCAACCGGTGGTCGCGCGGCGTTGGATGTGGGCGATCGGCGGCGCGTCGTTCCTCTGTCAGCTTGTAGTCGGCTCGCTTACGCGGGCGCCCTCGTGGGACGAGGCGATCTACCTCTCACAGGTGACCAGGGGAGCGCACGCGCTTCCGTTCGTGGCGTCGAGAGCACGCGGCATCACGCTGCTCGAGGCGCCGCTCACTTCGATCGGTGCGCCCCTGTGGACGGTTCGGCTCTTCCTCGCGGCCGCCTCGGCTCTCGTGCTCGTCGTGGTGTTCCGGGTGTGGGTACCGGTCGTCGGCACGGGAGCCGTCTTCGGCGCGGGACTCTTCGCGGCGAGCTGGCCGGCGCTCTTCTACGGGACCGAGGCGATGCCCAACCTCTGGGCGGCCCTGCTCGCGGTGGGCGCGGTCGGATGCTTCCTGCGGTCCGAGCTGCGCGGCGCCGACGCCGGGTCCCGCCACGCAGGCGCGGGCCTGGCCGTGCTCGTAGCGGCGATGGCCCTGATGCGCCCTCCCGACGCGATCGTGCTCGGTCTCGCCCTCACGGTCGCTGCGCTGTTCCTGCGGTCGCGCTTGAGGTCGCTGCTCGCGGTCTGGCTCGGGGTCGCTGCGGGCGTGCTCCCGTGGATCGTCGAGATGAGCCTGCGGTTCGGCGGTCCGGTCGGGGCCGTCGACAGGGCGGCGTTCCGCTCGCATCTCGGTGGGCAAGGGGTGAGCCTGCGTGAGCATCTCGCCGTCACGGATGGGCCGTTGATCGGCCTGCGCGGCTCCGATGCGATACCCGTGGTCGGTGCGGCATGGTGGATCGCCCTCCTCGCGCTCGCCGTCGTTGCGGTTATCGGCAGGAAGGAGCCGACGACGGTGGCTGCGAGGCTGGCCGCGTTCACGGGCTTCGCGCTGGCAGGCGAGTACGTGTTCCTCATCGGAGGGTTGGCTCCACGGTTCCTGCTCCCGGCACTGGCGCTGCTGTCGCTCGCGGCCGGCTGTGGGATCGCGAGCCTGAGCTCACGCGCATGGCTGCGCTCACGGCTGGTCGTCGCCGTCGGCGCCCTCGTGCTCGCGGCATGGTGCGCCTGGCAGGTTGGGACCTTCGATCGCCTGGAAGCCTCGGCCTCGGCCGAGCGTGCTCGTCCCCAAGCGGTGGGCGAGGCGATCGGCGACCACGTCGGGTCGTCGGGCTGCCTCGTGGCCAGCACTCACGACTTCGCGCAGGTCGCGTACGCCGCACGCTGCGCCGGACGAGAGCTCGAAGACCTCAGCGCGGGTTCCCTTGAACGGTTGAGAGCCGCGTCCGGCGAGCGCCGCATCATCGTCGTGTCGCGCGACCCCTCGGTCGAAGGGCTCGGTACGGCGGTGCCATCGCCTGTGCAGGGATGGGTCGCCTTCGAGCTGTAGCGCTGCTGGAACCAGAGAACCGGTCCACTCTCGGTCGGCATCCCCCGAGATGTGACGGATGCGTCCCCCGCGCGCCGATCGGAAATCGGCCGGCTCGGGGATCGACCGGGCTCGGGGTGAGCCGGTAACGTTCGCTTCCCCTCGGTGCGACGGCTTCGGCCGGGCACCGCCTCTCCCTCGCACTTGCTCCGCGCGGCGTCGTGCCGTGCGGTGGTGTCCGCGCTCGGTGCTGGAGGGTCGTCATGCCGGAGGTCGCACGGGTCGTGCTCGCCCTCGAGGCGCACGACGTCGCCGAGGAGGTCATGCACTTCCTCGATCGCAGCGGCGGCGCGCGCGTCGTGGGCACGGCCGCCGACGATCGCCAGCTCACCGAGGCGGTCCGCCAACTCGAGCCCGACGCGGTCGTGGCGCATCCCTCGCTCGTGGAGCCGGCAGCCGTCCGTGGGCCCGCCGTGCTCGCGCTCGACACCAGGGAATCGGTGGCCTCGCTTCGCGCAGCGATCCGGGTGGGTGCCCGCGGCTTCTACCTCTGGCCCAGCGAGCGCGACGCGCTCGCGGGAGCGGCGGCGGCCACCGTGGCGACCCCGC
>DASVGA010000059.1:0-4225 GCA_036379795.1 Actinomycetota bacterium
GGCGTCTCGGCACGGTCGGTGCGGTCTTCCGTCATGCGCCACGCTTCTGGGGGTTCCTCGTGGCGGTGTTCCTCGTGTGGACGGGGTTCAACGCGGCGTGGAACTTCATCTCCCTGAAGATCGCGAGCGAGGGCGGCGGCCCGCTGCTCGTGGGCATCGGCACCGCCGTCGGCGGGCTGATCGAGGTGCCGATGATGCGATCGAGCTCGCGGTTGCAGGCTCGCCTGGGGCTGCGGCGCGTCTACGCCTTGGGGTGCACGGTCTACGCGCTCGGCTTCCTGCTGTGGGGGTCGATCTCGAACCCGACGATCGTGTCGCTGCTCACGGTGCTCGAGGGCATGGCGTTCAGCATGCTGTTCACGACGAGCGTGGTGGTCGTCGGGCGCCTGCTCCCCTCGACGCTCTACTCGACCGGGAACTCGGTCGCACAGATGGTCGGGTTCGGCCTCGGACCGATCATCGGCGCCGGGGTCGGGGGGTACGTGTACGAGACCGCCGGGCCGATGACCCTCTACGCGGGGGCCTCTGCCCTCGCGCTCGCCGGCGGGGTCGTCGCGTGGTTCGCGCTGCGTGGTCCCGAGCTCGATGCCCCGGTGACTCCGGCCGACGACATGCCGGCCGACACCGTGCTGGCACCGCCGGAGCCGCTCGGGTGAGCGACGGCCGCAACGAGGAAGCGGCGTCCGGGGCCGAGCTCGAGGCCCATCGCCGGCTCGTTGCGCAGGCCTTCCCCGACATCGACCTCGATCCGTTCGTGCCGGTGCAGGGCGGCTGGACCTGCGACACCTACCTTGCGGGCGGGGCGTGGATCGTGCAGCTTCCTCGCACGCCGTACGCGGAAGAACGCCTGCGCCGTCAGGTCGAGGTGCTGCCGGAGCTCGCGAGCGAGGTCTCGTCGGCGGTGCCGCTGCCCGAGCTGATCTCACTCGACCCACTGTGCATGGGCTACCGGGCGATCGAGGGCGTGGCGTGCGACACGATCACGACCGACGGCATCTGGCCCGAGCGGCTCGGCCGGTTCTGCTACGACCTGCACATGACGCCTCCGGAGTTCCTCGGCATGCGGGCGACGAGCGCCGCTGCCGTGCGCGACGCGCACCTCGAGGAATGGCTCCGGCTCCGCGACGCGGCCCGGCCGCACCTGACCTCCGCCGAGGTCGGCGCGACGTCGGATGCGCTCGACCGAATCGTCGCCGACCCCACCACGTGGAGCTTCGCGCCCTGCGTGACCCACGGCGACCTGGTCCCCGAGCATGTGCTCGTGACACCCGCAGGCGATCTCGCAGGCGTGCTCGACTGGGAAGAGGTCGGCATGGGCGATCCGGCCCGGGACTTCGCCTGGTTCCTGCACGCCGCGCCTCCGGCGGGCGAACGGATGCTGGCGGCCTACGGGGGCGCCCCCGATGCCGGCTTCCGGCGGCGAGCCGCGCTCTGGTTCGTGCTGATGCCGCTGCACGGGCTCGAGCACGGTGTGGAGACCGGGCGCGCCGACCTCGTCGCCTCCGGGGCGAAGGCCTTCGTCGATCGGCTCGACCTGCTGGGGGCGGTTCCAGGGCTATGACCTGCGCGTTTGCAGGCGCGAACCCCCGCCTGGACGATGGAGGGCCACGATCCGTCGGGGCGAGGCGAACGATCACGATGCGGGAGGCGCCATGGGGGATGAGACGAAGGACCACGGCATGCTCGACAAGGCCAAGGACAGCGCGAGCGAGCTGGCCGGCAAGGCGGCCGGCACCGCGAGCGACCTGGCCGGCAAGGCCGCAGAGACGGCGAGCGGCCTCGTCGACAAGGCCGAGCCCCTGATCGACAAGGCCAAGGAAGCCACCGGCGACCTCTCCGCCAAGGCCGAGCCCGTGCTCGACAAGGCGCGTGAGACGGCGAGCGAGCTGGTCGTGAAGGCGCAGCCGATGGTGGACAAGGCGGTCGAAGCCGGCAGCGGCCTGCTCGACAAGGCGCGGGACCTGCTGAACAAGGAGCCGAAGTCCGACAGCGGAAGCGGCGACGACGCCGCGGGCAGCTGACAGCGAGACCAAGGGGGCGTCGTGGTCAACGCGTACATCCTGATCCAGACCGAGGTGGGTAAGGCCGGCCAGGTCACCGAGCGGATCCGCGGCATCGAGGGCGTGGTGCAGGTCGACCCGGTCACCGGTCCGTACGACGTGGTGGCCCGCGCCGAGGCCGCCGATCTCGACCAGCTCGCGAAGAGCACCGTGATGCCGATGCAGGAGCTCGAAGGCATCACCCGCACGCTCACCTGCCCCGTCCTGCTGCTGTAGGCGCGACCGTTCCGCTCGACATGTCGATCACGATCCGCCGCGACGACGAGATCAGCGATGTCGACGGTGAGTGGTTCCGCGCCCGCTGGCACTACTCGTTCGACTCCTACCACGACCCGGACTACGTGCAGTTCGGCACGCTGCGGGTCTTCAACGACGACCGCCTGATCCCGGGCGCGATCTGGCCGATGCACCCCCATCGCGACATCGAAGGGCTCACCTACGTGGTCGAGGGGTCGTTCCGTCACCAGGACGACGTGGGTGGCGCCCCGGGCCCGCTTCCTGCCGGATCGGTGCAGCGCATGACGCTCGGACGCGGAGCCTGGCACTCGGAGCAGAACGCCAGCGAGACCGAGCCGATGCGGTTCATCCAGATGTGGATCATGCCCGCTCGCCAGGGCCTCGAGCCCGGGGTCGAGCAGAAGGTGTTCACCGTGGACGATCGCACCGACACCCTGCTGAAGGTGATCTCCGGCGACGGCGGCGATGCGGTGCTCGTGCACCAGGACGCCCACGTCTTCGTCTCGCGCATGAACGCCGGCACCTCGCTCCGCCACGAGCTCGCTCCCGGCCGGGGGGTCTACCTCTACGTGATCGAGGGGGACGTGGCGCTCAACGGCCACCGCATGGAGACGGGCTCGGCGGCGCAGGTTCGCGACGAGTCCGCGATCGAGCTCGAAGCGAGCGCTGCATCGGAGCTGATCCTCGTCGACGTCGCGCTCGTGCCGACCCCCGCCTGACGTCTACTCGTCGACCGTCACCGGGAAGGGCAGCGCCACCGGGTCGACGAACGGCGAGCGGCCTCGGTCGTCGAACCGGTCCATACGGAAGTGGTCGGCGTGCTCGACCACGTCGGTCGTGCCCCCGAGCGCGAGGTCGGTCGCGATGCGCGAGACCGCCGGGCCCCACATCATGCCGTGGCCACACACGCTCGCGATCGATGCCCCCACGACCTCGTGGCCGTCGCGAGCGACGAGCGGTCCCGTCAGCGGAAGGTGGTCGGGCGTGTACTCGATCGTCGCCGCCCATGCCTTCTTGATGCCGAGCTCCTTCGTGGCCGGCACGAGGCGGTGGAGCCGGCGTTCCATCCTGCGTAGGTAGGGCCAGTCGATCGCGCGGGCGGGGCCGGGTTCCTCGTTCGGGTTCGACATGCCCCACAGGAAGCCGCCCTCCTCGGGCCGCCAGTAGATGCCCGCGCCGATGTCGAACGCCATGGCGGTGGTGTCGGTGTGCAGCGCTTCGCTCTGCTCGGTCACGACCACCTGGTGGCGGGCGTAGCCAACCCACGCCCGGGCGCCGGCGGCCTTGGCGACGGCCTGCATCGCCGGACCTCCCGTGAGCAGCACGCGCGAGCTGGCGATCGTGCCAGCCGTGGTCTCGACGCCGGTGACGACCCGACGGCCGCCGCGTCCGGCGCGGGTGCGCAGGCCCGTGAACGCGATGCCCTCGCGCAGCTCGACCCCTGCGCGCTGCATCGCGAGGGAGTAGGCGCGCACGTTCCGCGGAGGGTCCACCCAGCCGTCGGTCGCGACGTAGGAGCCCCCACGGAACCCGGCGCCGCCGCGCATCGCCGGGATCAACCGGAGCACCTCCTCGGCGTCGACCCACGCCGCGTCGAGGCCGGTCGCGCGCTGCATCTCGATGCGCTCCCGTGCCTCGCGCTCGTCGGCGGCCGAGGCCGCCAGGATCACGTAGCCGCGCCCGACGAACCCCGAGTCGGTGCCGTATCGCTCGGCCTGGGAGCGGTAGAAGTCGATCGACCAGTTCCCGAGACGGACCGTGTCGGGCGAGCCGCCCTGCGCCCGCACCATGCCCGCCGCCCGGCTCGACGCACCCTGGCCCACGCGGTCGCGCTCGATCACGATCACCCGGCCGAGGCCCGCTTCCCGTGCGAAGACCGAGGCCCAGCCGCCGACCGTTCCGGCGCCGACCACCACCAGGTCGGCCGC
>DASVGA010000060.1:0-3867 GCA_036379795.1 Actinomycetota bacterium
TGGCCGCGCGCGGGTCGACCCCCGGTGCGGGTTCGCATCGGCAGCCCGCTGTTCCCCGCCGAGGGTGAGACCCACCAGGCGTTCACCGCCCGCATGACCCAAGCGGTGGCCGAGCTTCTCGACGAGGACCGAACCACGTGGTGGGAGTCGCTGCAGCGCGCGGAGCGAGGCGAGACCCCGCCGCCGTACGGTCCGAGCGGTCCCGAATGGCGCAAGCGATGGGAAGGCTCGCGCCCGATCGAGCGGCGCGGCACCAGGAAGACCTGGGAGTAGCGCATGCCCCGCACCGGCGGCGAGCAGCGGCGCACGACGATCGTCGCGGAGGCGATCCACCAGTTCGGTCGCGACGGGTACAAGGGCGCGAGCATCGAGAGCATCGCGACCGCCGTCGGGGTGCGCAAGCAGACGCTGCTCTACTACTTCCCGAACAAGGAAGCGCTGCTCGAAGCGTGCCTGCACGCGGCGGGCGAGCGGCTCGGCTCGGAGCTCGCCTCCGCGCTCGAGGACGCCGAGACCTATTGGGACCGTGCCGAAGCCGTGATCCACGGCGTGTTCGGGCTCGCGGCCCAGTGGCCTGAGTTCCCCATGTTCGTGCGGGAAGCCGCCCGCCTCGGCCCGGCCGCGTTCGACCGGTTCGCGGGGGTGCTGGATCCGCTGCGGCGCCGCGCGATCGAGTTCCTGCAGGCCGGCATGGACAGCGGCGAGATCCGCAAGCAGGACCCCGCGATGCTGCTGTTCACGCTGTACACGGCGGTCATCGGCTCGCTCACCGAGGCGAGCGTGCTGAACGCCGTCGTGGGGGCCGACACCGGTCAGGCGTCGCTGCGCCGTCGCGAGCGGGAGGTGCTGCTCTTCGTGCGCGCGGCGCTCCGTCCCGCCGAGTAGACGGCATCGACAGGGTCACTCGTCGGGCTCGGGTACGAGCACGGCGCGGGCGGGGCCGCCGTCGCCGTCGACGAGGCGCAGGGGCAGCACCATGAGCGTGTACGCGCCGGGCTCGACGTGGCCGAGGTTCAGCCCCTCGACGATCGTCACGCCGTGCGAGAGCAGTTCCACGTGCGCCGGGTGACCCACGGCCCCTCGTTGCTCGATGCCCAGGAAGTCGGTCCCCACGAGCCGGAAGCCGCGCTCGACGATCCATCGGGCCCCATCGGGCGAGAGGCAGACGTAGTCCCCGGGGAACTCGGCATGAGGCGAGCGCCACAGGTCGGAGTTGTCGGTGCGCAGCAGAAGGCGGTCGGCGCCGCCGGGGACCTGAAGCGAGTCGAGGTCGTCGGCGCCGAGCGCACCACCGCGGCCCGTCGCGTCGGCGACCCAGCAGGGGCCGATCAACACGTCGAGCGACACCTGGTCGACGCCCGAGCCTCCTTCGATCATGTGACGCGGTGGATCGATGTGCGTGCCGGCGTGCGTCGACAGCCGCAGCTCGCTCACGTCGGCGCCGTCGCCCTCGGCCAGCCTCTGCAGCGGCCGGATCTCGGTGCGTGGGTGCCCGGGCCAGGTCATCAGCGGGGGCCCGAGCGGCAGCGAGATGTCGATCGGCTCAGTCATGGATGGTGCGTGCCGTCGGGACGGGTGCGCAGGTGCCAGTGGTGCGGCGCGAGCATGGCATCGGCTTCCGGTGGACCCCAGCTTCCAGGCTCGTAGGAACACAGGGGCGCCGGGTGTTCGAGCGCCGGCGAGACGATCTCCCAAGCTCGCTCGACGCCGTCCTGGCGGGTGAACAGGGTGCGGTCGCCGACCATCGCGTCGTGCAGCAGCCGCTCGTAGGCCTCGGCGAGCGCGTGCATGAACGACGTGTCGTAGTCGAAGTCCATGCGTACGGTCTGCAGGTCATAGCCCGGCCCCGGCACCTTGGCTTGGAACGCGAGCGAGATGCCCTCGTCGGGCTGGATGCGGATAGTCAGATGGTTCGACGGGATGTGGTCGACCTCGAGCTCCCGGAAGAGCACGTCCGGCGCCTGCCGCAGGTACACGGCGATCTCGGTGTTCCGCTCGGGCAGCTTCTTGCCGTGCCGCACGTAGAAGGGCACCCCGTCCCAGCGCCAGTTGTCGATGTAGAGCTTCGCCGCGACGAACGTCTCGGTCTCGCTCGCCGGATCCACGCCGGGCTCGTCGCGGTAGCCGCGGTACTGGCCGCGCACCACGTCGGTCGGGTCGATCACACGCATCGCCTGCAACAGCTTCACCTTCTCGTCACGGAACGACTCGTCTTCGAGCGCGCGCGGGGGCTCCATCGCGAGGAACGCGAGCACCTGCAAGATGTGGTTCTGCAACAGGTCTCGGATCGCGCCGGCCTGCTCGTAGTACCCGGCACGTCCCTCGATGCCGATCGACTCCGCGACGGTGATCTGCACGTGGTCGACCGCATCGCGGTTCCAGACCCGTTCCCAGATCGCGTTCGCGAAGCGGAAGACGACCAGGTTCTGCACCGTCTCCTTGCCGAGGTAGTGATCGATGCGGAAGACCTGCGACTCCTCGAAGGCGGTATGGATCTCGCCCGAGAGCGCCCTGGCCGACTCGAGCGAGTGCCCGAACGGCTTCTCCACCACGATCCTCGAATCGGGTGTGTTCGCCCCGATCGCCGCCAGCGAGTGCACGATCGTCGGGAACGCCGCCGGTGGCACCGCCAGGTAGTACAGACGGTTCTCGTGGGCGCCGAGCTCGTCGTCGTTGCGGTCGAGCACGGTCTTCAGCCGGCCCAGGGCCTCCTCGTCGTCGAAGGTGCCCGAGATGAACCAGAGCGAGTCGGCGAACGGCTTGAACGCCGCCTCGTCGAGCGGCGTGCGCGAGTGGGTCTCCACGGCGCTGCGGGCATGCGCGCGGAAGTCGTCGTCGTCCCACTCGTCCTTGGCGAATCCGATCACGCAGTAGCGTTCGGGAAGCAGTCCCGCGACCGCCAGGTTGTAGAGCGCGGGCAGCACCTTCTTCTTCGCGAGGTCGCCGCTCGCGCCGAAGATCACGATCAGCTGAGGGTTCGGCGGGCGCAACGACGACGTCATCGGTCACTCCCCGCGGGCATCGGTCGGCGGCTCACGCAACCGACGGTAGCGGCGGATCAGTGCGAGCGTCGACGGATCGTGCGCGTCGTCGTCGCTCGGGTCTTCGTCGGCCTGCAGCTCGCCGAGCACCGTCGTCGCCAGCGCCTTGCCGAGCTCCACGCCCCACTGATCGAACGGATCGATGTGCCAGATCGCTGCCTTCGTGAACACCGCATGCTCGTAGGTCGCGACGAGCTGCCCAAGCGTCCGGGGCGTGAGGGCGGGCGCAATGATCGTGCTCGTCGGATGGTTGCCCGCGAACGTGCGAGCCGCCACCTGGTGCTCCGGCACCCCCTCGGCCTCGACCTGCTCACGCGACTTGCCGAAGGCGAGCGCCTCGGTCTGCGCGATGAAGTTCGCCATCAGCAGGTCGTGGTGCCCCGGCACGGGGTCGGTCGCCGTCGCGAACCCGATGAAGTCGGCGGGCACGAGCCGCGTGCCCTGGTGTAAGAGTTGGAAGTACGCATGCTGCCCGTTCGTGCCCGGCGTTCCCCACACGATCTCGCCGGTGTCGTAGGTGACGGGGTCGCCGTCCAGGTCGACCGACTTGCCGTTGGACTCCATCTCGAGCTGCTGCAGGTAGTCGGCGAAGCTCGACAGGTGGTGGGCGTAGGCGAGCACCGCCTTGGTCTCGGCGCCGAGGAACGTCGAGTACCAGACCCCGAGCAGCCCTGTGATCACGGGAAGGTTCCGATCGAACGGGGCGGTGCGCACGTGCTCGTCGATCTGGTGGAACCCCTCGAGCATCTCCCGGAACGCCGCCGGTCCGATCGCGATCATCAGCGAGAGGCCGATCGCGGAATCCATCGAGTACCGGCCCCCGACC
>DASVGA010000061.1:0-2976 GCA_036379795.1 Actinomycetota bacterium
CCGGCCGACCAGTCCGAACGCAGCGAGCCGTCGTTCACCCCCGAGCAGATCGATGCCCTGGTCGCCTACGTCTCGTCGATCGCGCCGGGAGGCGAGCCGATCCCCTCGGTCGACGTCTCCGCCGGGAACCTGGCCCTGGGCGCGGAGGTGTTCCTCAACAACTGCGCCGGGTGCCACGGGGCGGGAGCCTCAGGTGACTCCGTCGGAGGCGGTCAGATCGCGCCCTCGCTATACCCGGCCGATCCGGTCGAGATCGGCGAGGCGGTGCGCGTCGGTCCCGGCCTGATGCCGAACTTCGGGCCGGAGACGATCGACCAGGAACAGCTCGATTCGCTTGCGGCCTACCTGGTGTGGCTGCGCGGCAACGGCGACGACGGCGGACTGCAGCTCGGGCGCGCCGGCGCCGTCGCGGAGGGGCTCGTCGCGGTCGTCGTCGGTCTCGGTCTGCTGATCCTGGTGCTGCGACTCACGGGGTCGAGGCGATGAATCGGTCCGAGCGCCCGGTCGCGCTCGCGTTCGCCGTCGCGATCGTCGCGGCGCTCGCGCTGTTCGTCGTGTACGTGCGAGGCGGGAACCCGCAGGCCGAAGGCGCGCTGCTCGCGGTGGCCCTCGGCGGGATCGGCGCCGGACTGCTGATGTGGGCCACCCGGCTGATGTCGCACATCGGCGACGAGACCCAGCCCCGCTCGAAGACCGCCCCCGCGACCGACGACGAACGAGCGACCGCCGCCGCCACCGTGGAAGCGGGGGTCGACGAGATCCGGCGGCGGCGCTTCCTCGCCCGCATGCTGGTCGCTGCGGCGGGCGCGCTCGGCCTCGCCGCGCTCATCCCGATCCGGTCGCTCGGGCGTTCCCCCGGAAGCTCGCTCCTGCGCACGAAGTGGTCGCCCGGCGCGAGGCTGGTGACCGCCGACGGCTCGCCCGTCACCGAGTCGACGCTCGAGGTCGGCTCGTTCACGACCGTCTTCCCCGAGGGGTTCGAAGGATCGTCGGACTCCCAGGCGGTGCTCGTGAGCGTCGAGCCGGAGCTGTTGCGGCTTCCGCCCGAACGCGCGGCGGGGGCGCCGTCGGGACTCATCGCGTATTCGAAGCTCTGCACCCACGCCGGCTGCCCGCTCGGGCTGTACCTGGCGGCGACCCACGAGCTCCGATGCCCGTGTCACCAGTCGACGTTCGACGTACTCGACGGGGCTCGCCCCGTCTACGGTCCGGCATCCAGGCCGCTTCCGCAGCTTCCGATCGAGATCGACGACGATGGATCGCTGCGCGCGCTCGGCGACTTCACCGAGCCGGTCGGCCCCGCGTTCTGGGAGCTGCCGTGATCGTGCGTCGGCTGGTCGACGGGGTCGACGAACGCCTGGACGCGACGTCGTTCATCCGCACGAACCTGCGGAAGGTCTTCCCGGACCACTGGTCGTTCATGCTCGGCGAGCTCGCGCTGTACAGCTTCGCGATGCTGCTGCTCACCGGCACGTTCCTCAGCCTGTTCTTCGTCGCCTCGCCCGCCGAGACGGTCTACGCGGGCCCGTACCTGCCGATGCAGGGCCGCGACGTCTCGCTCGCCTACGAGTCGGTGCTGAGGCTCTCGTTCGAGGTGCGAGCGGGTCTCGTCATGCGCCAGACCCACCACTGGGCCGCGCTCGTGTTCATGGCGTCGATGACGGCCCACCTCGTGCGGGTCTTCTTCACCGGCGCGTTCCGTCGCCCGCGCGAGCTCAGCTGGATCATCGGGGTCACCCTGCTCGTCGCCGGCATCGGGGCAGGGTTCACCGGCTACTCGCTGCCCGACGACCTGCTCTCGGGCACGGGCCTGCGCATCATCTACTCGGCGGTGCTGTCGATCCCCGTGGTCGGAACCTGGCTCGCCTACCTGTTCTTCGGCGGCGAGTTCCCGGCGCCCGAGCTGCTCTCGCGGCTCTACGTGATGCACATCCTGTTGATCCCGGCGCTGATCACAGGCCTGCTCTCGGTGCACCTCGCGCTCGTCTGGCGCCAGACCCACACGCAGTTCCGCCCGTCGGGCACCGCCGAGGAGACCGTCACCGGCACGCCCGTGTGGCCGAAGTTCGCGCTGAAGTCGACGGGTCTCGCGTTCGTGACGTTCGCCGTGCTGGCCGGTCTCGGCGGGCTCGTGCAGATCAACCCCGTCTGGCTCTACGGCCCGTTCGTCCCTTACTCGGCGCCCTCGCCGGCGCAGCCGGACTTCTACGCGGGATGGCTCGAGGGCATCCTGCGGCTCTGGCCGAACTGGGAGTTCCACCCCTTCGGACACACGGTGGGGGAGCTGTTCCTTCCCGCCGTGGTGGTGCCGGGGATCATCTTCACCGCGCTCGCGCTGTGGCCGTTCATCGAGGCACGCGCGACGGGCGACCGCGGAGTGCACCACGACGCGCAACGCCCGCGCGACGAGCCGGTGCGAAGCGGCGTCGGCGCCGCGGGCATCGCGTTCTTCGTGCTGCTCATGCTCGCCGGATCCAACGACGTGCTCGCGCAGTTCCTGCAGGTCGAGGTCGACTCGCTGAACGGCGTGCTGAAGGTGCTGGTCTTCCTGGTGCCGGCCCTCGCGGGTGCGCTCACCTGGTGGATCTGCCGCGATCTCGGCGCCCGCGACGCGTCGCCCATCGCGCATCCTGCCCGGTCGCACGTGCGCCGCAACGCCCGAGGCGGCTTCACCGACGAGGACGGCCATTGAGACGGCTCGCGGCGCTCGCTCCCCTCGTCCTGGTGGGCGCCTCGTGCTCGTCGTTCGGCATGCCGCGGGGCGCGACCGAGCAGGGCGAGCGCATCTTCGACCTTTGGCAGCTGTTCTTCTGGGCCGGCATCGGCGTTGCCGCGATCGTCTACGGCCTGATCGGCTGGTCGCTCGTGCGCTACCGGCTCCGGCGGAACGCCGACGACACGGAGCTCGGGCGGGCGTTCCATGCCAACGTGCCGCTCGAGGTGGTCTACACGGCGGTCCCGGTCGTGATCGTGATC